>NZ_JBMKHA010000005.1:0-268315 GCF_049238365.1 Enterobacter cloacae complex sp. IR53030 | reverse complement strand
CCAGATCCGCGAAATTTTAATCAGCGAGTCAGCTTGGGAAGAAATGACCTGCTTATTCGCACCTTCCCTAGTAAAGACGGTGTAGCAACAGGCTATACGATTACGCCAGGTAAAGAATTCAATCTCACCATGAAGGATATGTGCAGTCCGGATATGAAAGTAACGTTCCGCCCGAATAAAAAGGACCCTCGTTATGACGATCTTGTCGGGATTTATGCCGGAAAAGAAGCGTTTCGCTACAAACAAATAAAATAATCCAACTGTTTTTTCATTACTTTATTGTTTTAAACAACAAAAGCTTTATTACATGATTTGAGGACAACATTATGCGACTGCCTTACGTAATAGTTACATTAGCTATGCTGGCTTCTGTATCAACAGCACAGGCTATTCCCAATATGTGGACGAGTGGTTTTGGGATGGGGATGACGGAATACATTATCAGTAGCCCCGAGAAGGTCATTTTTAACCTTAACTGCACCGGTAATCCGGATGAGCAAAACATTCTGCAGCATGGCGTATTAGTAACCCTGCCCAATGGGGCGATGCTGGATTCTCACGATGACGGGACAGAAATAACGGTGGTCATGGATAACAGCCAGTATCCGTTACCTTCATCCCTCGGCTGGAGGAATGGCGATAACGCCTGGGTGTCATTTATTGACGCGTTGGGTCAGTCGTCTAATTTCGATGTTTACGTCAACAATAACAAAGTTGGCTCCTTCAGTCCTGGGCTGAAGAATACGCAGAAAGAATTGTCTGACCTCAGTGGCTGCAGAACCACCCATTACAGCGATTAATCCTTCACATTTCAGTCCTCTACAGCCCGCAACATACCAACACTAGATAGCAACAGGCCATGCTCCTTCGGGAACATGGCCTTTTTTGTTTTTATTTCATTATCAAATAAGGAGTTAGCCATGCGATTAGCCAGCCGCTTTGGCCGTATAAACCAGATACGCCGTGACCGACCTCTGACCCACGAAGAGCTGATGAGCCATGTCCCCAGCGTGTTCGGGAGTGACAAGCATGAATCTCGTTCAGACCGTTACACCTACATCCCGACCATCACCATCCTTGAAAGCCTGCAGCGTGAGGGCTTTGAGCCGTTCTTTGCCTGCCAGACAAAGGTTCGCGACCAGAGCAAGCGGGAGCACACCAAACACATGCTTCGCCTGCGTCGTGCCGGTCAACTAACCGGGCATCAGGTGCCGGAAATCATTCTTCTCAACAGCCATGACGGCTCATCAAGCTACCAGATGCTGCCGGGGCTATTTCGTGGCGTTTGTACTAACGGTCTTGTCTGCGGCCAGTCATTCGGAGAAGTGCGGGTACCGCATAAAGGCAATGTCGTCGAGAAGGTAATTGAAGGGGCTTACGAAGTGCTCGGGGTCTTTGACCGGGTGGATGAGAAACGCGATGCAATGCAGTCGCTGGCGCTGCCAGCCCCGGCCCGTCACGCGCTGGCAAATGCCGCACTGAAGTATCGATTTGGTGAGGACCACCAGCCGGTCACGGTATCGCAGTTGCTGACCCCACGTCGCCGGGAGGACTACAGCGACGACCTGTGGACAGTCTACCAGCGCGTGCAAGAGAACCTGATGAAAGGTGGATTGTCAGGGCGAACCGCTCAGGGGAAAAGCAGCCGCACCCGTGCTGTTACCGGTATTGATGGCGATGTGAAACTCAATCGCGCCCTGTGGGTTATGGCAGAAAACATGCTCGAATTTTTCGGGCATTAAACAATCGTTCCGGCATAAGGATTTCGCTTCAGTACGGGCAAATATAAATGGACTGGCAGTGTCTGCCATTATGCTGGTCGCGAGGTGCAGGACATAGGCGGCGTTCTGGCCGTATTCGCTGAACGCCGTCAGGACCGCAATGGTCCCTATGTCATTCTTCTAAGTGTCACTCTCAATTAATCCTTCCCTTTAATCAGGAATAATAATGAACAATCACTCCGAATCCGGTACTAAGCCGGAGAACCCCGCCTGCCTGGTGTGGGGACTAAAGTGTACGAGCACACCCTGTTTCGGCGCTCGTCTGGTGCAGGAAGGCTGCCGGGTGCATTTTCTCGCTGACCGGGCAGGATTCAACGGTACTTTCAGCGACGATGATGCGCTACGCCTGGATCAAGTCTTTCCGCTGATACTCAAGCAACTGGAGTTGATGCTCACCAGCGGAGAACTCTTTCCTCAGCATGAGCATTGCGTCACGCTATATCACAATGGGCTCACGTGTGAAGCCGATACTCTTGGTAGTTGTGGCTACATATACATCGCCATTTATCCCACTCAACGCTAACAAATTTCACGAGAGCAAACATGAAAAATCTACCTGCTACAATTTCGCGGGCGGCGAAGCCCTGTCTGTCGCCCGTGGCTGTCTGGCAAATGCTACTTACACGGCTGCTGGAACAGCATTATGGTCTGACGCTAAACGATACACCTTTCTGTGATGAAACCGTTATACAGGAACATATCGATGCCGGTATCACTCTGGCTAATGCCGTTAACTTTCTGGTGGAAAAGTATGAGTTAGTACGTATCGATCGCACAGGATTTACCTTACAGGAACAAGCGCCATATTTGACTGCGACAGACATTCTTCAAGCCAGGAAAGCGTGCGGGCTGATGAGCCGGTGTTCTTACAGGGAGGTAAGTAATATTGTTTTTAGCCGATCACGGCTGTGAGGGGATGGAGATCTGCGAAGGTTTCCACGATACGTGAAGAATTTGATGAGATTAACGACTCGATGAAAGTCTCATCGAGTCGCATGAAAAACAAGGCGGGGGCACAAAAGGGGGCATTTATAAAGATGAAACAAGAAAATATCTATATTTATCAAAGAGAATGTATGGTGTATTATGTTCCTATTATCGCACCATCTAAGAAAATCAATCAGTTAGCGTCAAAAAATATACAGGGTTCTATCTTTCATTATCATCCTTGATAAACGCCTTTGTGTTGTATTGGCTCAAGTCGAGTACAATGTTTTGACCTGGCAGCTACCAGTCCCAGAAGCTGAAAGTGTTGCTGAACTCTCTAAACACATCACTTGAACCCTTGGGTATACGGTCCGCGCTTCGCGCGGTGCTCAATAATGCTACACGACGAGATGATGTGGGGGAGGATAAAACAGCGTAATGTTGGGCAGACTAACCGGATCGGAAAAGAAACTGGCTCTGCCATGGTTTAGATAGCCGGAGCATAACGCTCACCTGATAAGAGTTAGTGCTAAGGGGTTATCCTCTCTTCGGAAGCGCTACGCACCGTCTTTTCTTATGTGCCTAACAATAATGATCTACACCATTATGACTTTCATTGTAATTTCTCTCAGCTTTACGTTGAGCCCTGGCATATTCAGCGTAGGGGGGTAGCATGTAAAAGGCTAACCAAAAAATCAGTTACAAAGCGCAACAACCGCAAAATTCACACCCGTAAATTTCTGACAACGCCGGAGGGAAAACCATGGTTAGGGCTCATGAAAGTCAAAGAAGCTGAAATTAAGCTGGCTACAGAGAAGCGAGGAAATTTACCTAAGGGGTGAAGGGTCTGTTGCTATTAGCATATGCCCCCCTTCCTCAACTTTTTTGTGCATCAGCAGCGATTCTTACACCACAGATGAAATCACCAAGACCTGCCCCAACACTGGTCCCATCAGCCACGTAATCACCTTTAAAAGCCAAACTTCCATCCATATAGAAAAATTTTATTTCACCATATCCATTATCACAATCTGTGTTTTTGATACTAATTTTGTAATATTCAACTTTTTTATCTGTTTTTTCATACATGAACAAAGCAGATGAATCACCTTTTACATTTCTGAATGTGCCTTTTTTGACTAAAAAAGCGCCATCTTTATTCGTTGTAACTTCAATCCAATTGCTTGAAGTCTCAGCGAAGACAACTTGTGTAGCAAAAAGAGCCGACAAGCTCAGTAAAGTGATTTTCTTAACCATATGCGCCATTCCATTTATTTAAGAATTATCTTGATTTTATCCTTGTTTTGGAGAGTGTACAACGATAAGTCAGTATGACATTTAGCTACTGCTGAATTTTTCGTATCCCAAAGAATAAGGGGACATGAACCCCCGGAGCTTACTTCTTCAATTCACCAGTACATTGAATCCTCATAGTGACTATTGTTTCCATACATCCCCTTGAGGATGGCTGAGAACAAAAAGAAGTTAAACCGCCGAAAGGCTCGGCACAAGAAGATCCCCATGCAGCGCAACTCCGTGCTGCCACTTGAGCACCTTGCCAAACGTTAACTTTAGGTGGTTCAGAAAGCCTTACTATATTCATAGAGTATCCGTGGCGATTCAATGGAAGATACTCACCAAACTTAAGACCAGCTACACATGGTCTTTTTAATTCTGTAGCGATCAACTAATCTCAACCCTGTTTTTCCCCACCCGTATAAATATCAGGCCGCGTAATCGTCCAGGCATAGTTTTCCCTGTTAACGGGCTCGTAGCCAAATTTCTCATAAAGCCAGGGCGCGGTGGTAGTAATTAACATGATCCTGCGAAGCGGCTCAAACACGGGGTGACTGTGAATGCATTCCATAACCCATCTTCCAAGCCCTTCACCCTGATAGTCTTCAAGTATATAAACATCGCAAAGGTAGGCGAAGGTTGCATAATCCGTTATCAGACGCGCGAAACCAATCTGGTTTCCATTATGGTAAACGCCAAAGTTAAGACTGTTTTCTATTGAGGAAGAGACTATGTCCAGGTGAATTCCTTTTGCCCAGGTTGATCTCGTCAGATATTGATGGATGGCCTGCACATCCAGCTTGTCTCTGTCTGTACTCACCAGGTAGTCATTCTTATACCATTCATAGTTGTCTGAAATACTCACGTTGGCTTCATCCCGGTAGAGAGAGGGAAATCTACCTTATCATTCGACTACCAACTTGTAATGCCTCATTCGTTCAGAACTGGGAACCAGGAGTTGACCAGTCAGGGCGTTTCACAAGGCAAAAAAGCCTTACCGCCCCGGAGGGGGCGGTAAGGGCAGGCGAAAGTGAGGCAATATCCTGGACAACGAAAATTGGTCATCCACTGTTTCTTCAGGCTTCTGCATAAACACGCCATCAGACTATTACCCCACGGGTTTCGACAACGATTTATACTCAGTGCGATCCGGTTTCCCCTTTAGGCGGTACCGCAAACGTCCTCCTGTCGTGCCATTAACGCAAACACGCCCCAGCCGAGGTATTCCCGCGTGTAGGTCACATGGCGTTCAGGCGCGCTTTTCAGCTCCGCTCGCACCTCCTGCGCAAAGTCATCGTCAGGGTGTTGCTCCAGCCAGCGACGCAGTGTCATCCATTTCGCGGCTTCGTATCGGTCCCAGCCTTCCTGGTCGGCCAGCACCATTTCCACCAGGTCATAGCCTTGCCGATCGAAAGAGGCGACGAGGTCGGGCAGGGTGAGAAAGTCTGCGATGGACGAGGCGCCACAGGCCCGAGCGACCTCATCCGTTGCGGGAAGCCGCCGCCAGTAAGGTTCGCCGATGAGCATGATTCCCCCGCGCTTAAGGCTTTGTGCCAGCAGGTTCATCGTTCCGGCGACGCCACCTGCAATCCATGTGGCGCCAATACACGCCGCCACGTCACATTTTTCATCCGCAACGTAACCTGCCGCGTCGTTATGAAAAAATTGAACGCGTTCGGCAACGCCCAGTTCCTCTGCGCGCAGTTTGGCCTGCGTAGTAAAGAGCGGGCTCATGTCGATGCCGGTGCCGGTAATCCCGTGGTCACGTGCCCAGGTGCAAAGCATCTCTCCCGAGCCGCTGCCGAGATCGAGAATGCGCGTGTCTGGCTTCATGCGTAACACGCGGCCCAGCGTGGCGTACTTTTCTGGCGTAAAGGGGTTATGAATGCGGTGTTCGCTTTCGCTGACGGTAAAAATACGTGGGATATCCATATTCCTCTGCTTAACGATTGTCAGGCTGAGCACGAACGTTGTTCAGCCCGGTGGTATTGATGCGGTAGGGCTGACCCTTAACGGATTTGATCAGCTTTTTAGTTTTGAGTTTTTTAAAGACGGCGAGCGTGCAATCAGACAGCAGCAGCCCTTCGCGGCTGTAGCATTCCACGGCGGTGACGCGGCCGGACGTATCGCGGACGTGCACAATACGGCCACCTTTGGCGAGAACGTGTAAGGTACGTTGTTCCTGACGCGATAAATTCATACTGGAAAACCTGTTTAATCATCATGTGCAAAACGTGCAAACACACAGCGGTGCCCGCATTCGATTTCGGCGCATTGATAATCAGTCCGGCCTGAAAGGTCGGGGAGCTGATTATCGGATGATTACATTCTCCAGCATCAAAGCCTCGGGTTGAGTTGAAAGGTATTTACGGGGTGAATGGTAACAGCTGGTGAGGGGATGTGAATACCCACGGCTGAAAAGTGTGATCCCGGTGGGATCACGCTGCACCGCTTTTTATTTTTTTGTCGACTTCAGCCTGCGGTTTTCCGAACAGATAGCCCTGCACGAGGTCGCAGCCAAGCGCCTGAAGACGTTCAAGCTGAGCTTCGGTTTCGACACCTTCTGCAATGACCCTCATATTAAGACTCTTCGCCATACCGGCGATCAGCTTAACGATATTCAGCGCTTCATCTTGCGTGGATATGGGATTCACAAAGGATTTATCTATTTTGATTTTATCAAAGTTGAGTTCACTGAGCCGTGAGAGCGATGAATACCCGGTACCGAAATCATCGATCGAAATTCTTACCCCCAGCGATCTGAGCTTTTTGAGAATAGTGACTGGCGTGTTGCTGTCACTGAAGAGTGAAGACTCGGTGACTTCTAACTCAAGGCGATTGGCCGGTAGCCCAGTCTCTTTCAGAATAGACTGCACCATCGCCGTAAAGGATTTCGTGCCTAACTGAACAGGCGAGACGTTCACCGAGATCCGTGCCGGAACCGCCCAGGAAACGGCCTCCCGGCAGGCAAGCTCAAGCACATTTTTACCGATCTCATTGATCATCCCTGTTTTTTCAGCGACAGAGATAAAGTAATCCGGCGACAGTATTCCCTTCTGCGGGTGTATCCAGCGAATAAGCGCTTCATAGCCGTAAATATCATTGCTGAATGCATCGACAATAGGCTGGTAATACACAACAAATTCATGATGATCGAGCGCCAGCGCCATATCATGTTCAAGTGTTCTGCTTTCCTGCAGTTTTTGCAGCATCCACTGACGGAAGACTTTTATCTGCTGCGAGCCCTCTTTTTTGGCTTCGTAGAGGGCGAGATCGGCAAACTTGTAAAGATAATCAGAGCGTCGTTCGTTATCCGATAAAACAATACCCACGCAGGTGGCAATTTTTATCAGCTGGTTATTAATCGTATAGGGCTGGCTGATATGATCGCTGATCTCTTTGGCGCGTGAAACCGCAGCGCTTTCCGTCAGGCCGCTTGAGAGAAGGGCAAACTCGTCGCCACCCAAACGGTAAAACGTATCCGTCGCACTGCTCATTGAGGTAAGGCGGCGGGAGACCTGGTTCAGCAGTAAATCTCCGGCATCATGACCATAGGTATCGTTGACCTCTTTAAACCGGTCTAAATCAAATAACATCACCGTGACGGGGATATGGTTTTTATCCGCCTGAAGATTAATTTTGTTGAGATCGTCCCAGAAGAAAAGGCGGTTTTTCATACCGGTCAGGGAATCATGATAAACATCATACTCCAGCTTCGCGTTCTGAATCTGCAGCGTTTCTTTTGATATCTGTAGTTCGTCAGCCAGGCTTTTAACCTGCATGTGGGCTTTGAGAATGTTTTTATTCTGGTAGATCATTAAAAAGCCCAGAATAAAGCTTAATATCACCAGAAGTAATGAAAGTGCGGAGTAGATATAATACAGGATTTGGATTTTTCTGTTTGATTCATTAACTGTATTAATATCTTTTGTTAATGCCGTGGCCGAAAGTTGGCTGAGCGGCGCATCAAGCATATGCATATTTTTCAGGTATGCCTGTAACTCCGGATGGCTCATTTTTTCGAGATTGCCATCCAGATACGCCAGTATTTTCTCTAAACGCGAAGCGAGTTCCTGGTGCATTTTATCGCTGTCAATATAGCGACCTAAATCCCCGCCGTTCATTAAATCGCTCTGGCTTAGCATAATTTCAAGACGCATGCGGACCTGGTCTATCGTAACGTCATCGGTATCGGTTGCGTATAGACCAAGCCATGATTCAAATCGGTAATACTCTGATACCAGTTGAGCCACGGACCAGGACTCGGTGTATTGAGTCAGTTTTTGCAACTCCTGCTGTCGATCGTAAACAAGGAATGCAATATATCCTGTCGTGATAAAAAGAGAAAAAATGATACCAACCAGTATCCTGTTCATTATGTTCTCCTGAACTGCTACTCAATCTTCATTTTGCTAACCTGCCATGCTGAACGCGAATAATAAATTTGATTATTCAACTCAGGAAGACTGTCATAAGGGTAAACAATGAACGACGGGCCTTTGTCGCGGATGCGCATATATTCGCCATTGACCTTTAAGGCAAGTATGGCGTTGTATTTTTTGAAGTCGCTAAGAGGGATGACGGTAGAGTAATCATTGAGCGCAATGACGTTAACGTTAGTACCCTTTGCCCCCACATAATCCATGAGTTTTCTCATAGGGACACCCTCAAACTTTGTACGTCCGTTATACCAGGGCGATGTCGTCTCGAAACTCACCATCCCTAGTTTTTCAAGACTGGCGAGATCAAACACTGCTTTTCCCTCTTCGTTGGTATTTTCTATATTACCGTAAATCGTCAAAATAGGTTTTCCAACAGGTTTTGGCAGTTCACCTGCCCAGGCTAAAGTTGGCACCAGACAGCACAACAGCATTAAGGTTAATCTCATTTTGACCCCCACTTTTTTAACGAAGTATATGAATTATAATTTAGTTATCACAGTAGTTTACATATTTTGTTGAGTAGCGGTTGTTACTGCACGTTTAGTTTAGTAAAAACCATTAAAAACAATGGGTTGGGTGGTTTTGGAGTAGGGGGTTTGATTTGTGGATGGTGCTACTGAAATTTTGAGACAAACTAACGTTACTTGAATAAGCTCTTTTGCGTTTAAAAAATAATCGTTTTAAATGAGCGTTATTTTCTCACGACACAAATTTTACCTGCCCATCACAGCTAAAAAAGCGCCACCCATGGGGTGGCGCAGCCATATTAGCGAGTGTTCATCGGCGGGTTCGTGTCCTGTCGCAAGCGCCACAGATCGTACCGTTCATGGCCTGGTTTGACCATTCCAGCGAAGTGGTCATTAAGGCTACTTGATGTGAAGATCAGGTCACCGTCCGGGCGAATAGCCGGTGTGTCTGGCCACTTTATGGCTTCATTTGCAGCAATAAGTAACATTTTACGGGTCTTCGGATCATATCTGACAATGCCGTTATGGGTGACATCTGTAATATAGAGGTAGCCTTTTGCATCGGTCACCAAACCGTCAGTATTACCTCCCACCGTGCCCAGATTCTGAATTTGAGCGGCAATCTGCGCATCAGTTGAATCATGTTGCTTCAGCACGGCAGTGGGCACCGCGTATGCATGTGTTCCCGTCGTCACCGTCCAGTACAATGTTTCTGCATCGGGAGACAGCGCAATGCCGTTGATACCAATCAATAGCGGTTTACCTGGCCATACCTCCGCGCCATGGGAAATGACGTTTACCCCCGGTTCAATCTGCAGGGCAGGGTGACTATTCAGCACGCGTCGGGCTGTGCCGGTGGCGAAATCCACGACGATCAGGCCGACACGGTTTTCAGGCGCACTGCGCGACCCGCTGTCGGAAATGTATGCGATACGATGATTCTCATCGACAACGACATCATTAAGGAAACTTGCCTTACGGTCGGCCACGCCGTCCAGGGGGATACGTTTAACCGTTCGGCCCGAGTCGAGATCCAGTACGACCAATTTCTGCGAGCCTGAAGGGGATTCCGTTTCTCCCGCGATGAACCCCATATCCAGCGCCCATAACCAGCCGTTTTTACGATCAACATAAAAGCCGAGCACGTTGCGCAGGTTCTGATCGGGAGCGGAATCAACCGCATTACGCTCGCGGGACGGAAATGCTGTCAGGCGCGCGGGTCCGGACTGAGGATCGGTGTCGAGAATATTCAACGTGGCGGGGGCGCTGGCTGAAATCAGTCGGGGCGTGCTGACAAAGGCCCGGCCCTTTGCATCAAAGTGAATGCCTGCTAAGGGGGCATTCACCGACCCGGAAAACACGGCTGGCATTTGCACGTTTTCAGGTTTATCCCAGCTTACGCCTGAGTAGCTGCGCCAGTGCTCAAGAGGCATCTGATCCGCCGCGCTGGCGCAGCTTGCGAAAGAGAACAATGCCGCCATTGCAATGGCGGGGAAAGTACCGATACGGTAGGACATACATGCTCCGGTGATGTGAGTAAGACGCGGTTTCTTAATGCGGTATCAAAGAATGGAGCGGAACGTTCCGCCTTCGACGCGTACCGCAGCCCCGTTTGATGCCGCGCCGAGTGGGCTTGCCAGTAGCGCGACCATAGCGGCTATCTCGTCAGCCTCGATCATTCGCGCGATCAGGGAACTGGGGCGGTAGGTCTGGAAGAAATGCGCTTCAATCTGCTGGTCTGTCATGCCAGGTTCAGGCGCTGTCTGGCGCAGGTAATCAATGATTCCGTCAGAGCGGGTTGCCGATGGCAGTACGCTGTTGACCGTTACGCCGGTACCCTTCGTCAGCTCTGCCATTCCTCGCGATACGGCGAGTTGAGCTGATTTGCTGACGCCGTAATGCACCATGTCTGGCGGAGTGAAAGCGCCAACTTCGCTGGACATAAAAATCACCCGGCCCCAGTTGCGTGCTAGCATGCGTGGGAAGTAATGCCGTGAAAGACGAACGCCTGACATCACGTTAATGTTGAACATGCGTAGCCATTCCTCGTCGGTGATATCAGCGAAAGGGGTGGCTTCATAAAAACCCAGGTTATTGATAAGAATATCGGTATCCGTACAGGCCTTAATCAGCGCTTCTGCACCTTCAGCGTTAGCCAGATCGGCGACAATGGCTGATACCCGGGCCTGGGGAGCTGCCTGAGCAATTTTCGCTACCGCATTGTGCAGTTTTTCCCGATCGCGTCCGGTAATCGTGACGGCAACACCTTCGCGCGCAAGAGTACTGGCGATAGCCAGCCCAATGCCTGCGGTGGCCCCTGTAACAAGTGCTGTCTTACCGTTGAGTTGAAGATCCATCGTTTTTGCCTTTTGGTAACAAGTGCGGCTACTTTACTCATCGCTCAAACGGAGATAAATTAGCGAAAATGAAAAACATTTGTTCCTGAAAGAGCAAGATGAGCAGAAAATTCGATTATCTCGGCGATGTTGAGGTCTTCATTACTGTTGTTGAACATGGCTCATTTACCGCTGCAGCGGTCGTCCTTTCAACCACGCCCTCAGTGTTGAGTCGTGCGGTCTCCCGCCTTGAAGTGCGTCTTGGACGACAGCTATTGCAACGCACCACACGTCGTGTGGGACTAACGGAAGCCGGACGGATTTATCTTGAGCAGGCGCGTTCTGCTTTTTCCCTGCTTGATGACGCCGAACGCGATGGCCGGGGGCAGGAGGGGGATCTGACTGGCCGGGTACGGATCAGCGTCCCGACCACCTATGGGCATTATTGTCTGCCGCCCTTGCTGGCCCGCTTTTCCCAACAGTTTCCGCGCGTTCAGGTGGAGCTGAACATTACCAATCGCAATGTCGACCTGATCGCTGAGGGATTCGACCTGGCTATTCGCCTGGGTCAAATGCCTGACAGTGGATTCGTCGCGCGTAAATTGCAGGATGCGGCACTGCTGTTGGTTGCTTCACCCGCTTACCTTCATCGCATGGGAATGCCGCAGACGCTCGATGAACTGCGGCAGCATATGTGCCTGCCTTTTATTATGCCGCGTACCGGCCGTATTGCGCCCTGGGTATTTCGCGTGGATGAGCGGGATGTTGACTGGCAGCCAGATTCAACCATCGAGATTTCAGATGATGTCCTTGGCGTGGTTTCGCTGGCTGAACATGGAATAGGGGTCTGTCAGAGCTACGAATTCATTGTCCGCGAGAAGATACAGCGCGGCCAGTTAGTTGAGATACTTCCGCAACTTCGTGGACGATCGCGACCTTTCTCGCTCATCTATGCGCCCCATCGACGCCAGTCAGCAGCCACACGGGCCATGATTGATCTTCTGGCGTCAGAACAATGACATGAACATCATGCGTCATGAATAAGAGTCTAACCTTAACCCGCTTACAGCATCCCAAAACTCACAATCCGCGCCCGGCCCAGCTCTTTCGCCCGGTATAAGGCGACATCCGCGGCGCGCAGCAGGTTGTCGCTCTGGGCATGCTCTGGATAGCTGGCAATACCAATCGAGACATCCACCGGTCCAATCTCTGAGAGGCCGTAACGAAGCGACAGCTCACGCACACCGTCATAAATCTTCTGCGCACAGGCATGCGCTTCTGCTTCTCCGGCGCCGGGAAGCAGTACCAGAAACTCCTCCCCCCCGAAGCGAAAGGCCAGACCGCTGTCATGCCCGGCCCGCTGAACAATCAGCGCCACGCTTTTAATGACCAGGTCTCCGGCCTCATGGCCGAAACGGTCATTAATGCTCTTGAAGTGATCGATGTCGATCATCAGGCAGCTAACCGGTTCATCGTTACGCATGGCTTGTGCCATCTGGGTGTGCAGGGTGTCTTCCAGATGATGGCGATTACGCAGGCCGGTGAGCGGGTCAAACAGGGCTTTTTCCAGTAACGCGTCGCGCAGACGTTGGTTCGCCAGCGCCAGTCCGAGCGCCTCAGCCATCAGTTCAAGATACGGGCGGGAAGGGGCATTGTCCGCGTTGATGTTCTGGAAAGAGAGCAAGCCAATGGCCTCCCCCTGGGCGATAAGCGGCACGCACAGCGCGCTGTTCGCCGTCTCTTCCTGCAGGTGATAGCAGGCGATATCCGGCTCACCGTTGACCGGCGGATGGCTCTGACCACGACGCACGGCCCAGCACTCGTCAGGATGGAACGTTGTCTCGTCACCCACCGGCGCAAGCCATTGCGCGACGCAGCGCATCTGCCACGGATCCCGGTCGAGAACGTAGAGTCGGCCAGGGATCCCCGGTGCAATATTGGGCGCGAACAGCTCCGCCACGTTAATCACATCGTTTACGTTCTCACATCCCTGCAGCCTCTGGGTCATGCGCGCCAGCAGCTCGCGGATGGCCCAGTCGGCATCGCGCTCTTTTTCCAGACGCTGGCGCGCAAGGCCGTTTTCACGGAAGATGCGGATGGCCTGCGCCATATCGCCGATCTCATCAATCTGGTTGAAGTTGGGCGTTTCCACCGCGTAGTCCTGTGATGCCAGGCGGTGCACCACGTCGCTCAGGCGCACGACCGGACGCAGCACGCGGCGTTTTAATATAAAGCCAAGCACAAACAGGAACAGCAGGGCGGTGAGGCCAACCATCAACTCAGAGGCCGTTCGCAGCGCTTTCGATTTTTTTGTCGCCTCCCGTACGGACGTGATCACACGTTTGTCGAGTATCTGGCGAAAGTGATCGATCTGGTTCTGGGCGCGCTCAAGCTCTTGCTCATAAGAGGCACCATAGAGCAGGGCGATGGCCTGAGCGTCTTCACCCCGCGCCGTGTTCGCCAGGGCCATTTGCTGTTCGTCCTGCAGCTCATCAACAATCTTTAAGACTTCATGCAGCAGGGCAAGCTCGTCATCCGATGCGCCAGCGTCCTGCAGTTTTTCCAGCTTCAGCTCGATGTGCTTCAGGCTATTCTCTGACTGGTTATACTCTTTGAGGATTTGAGGATCTTTTTTGACGACGTACAGGCGTGCTAAATCGGACTGTACCCAGGCATCAGTTTCAATATTTTCCGTCAGCTCATCAAAACGTTGACGCTGTTCAATGGCCTGACGTTCCGCGGTGTCGGCGCCGGAAGCCAGCAGCATGATAATGCCGGACGCAATGGTCAGGCAGACCGTGGCACCATAGGCCCAGTTAGTAATTGTCGCGATTCGCACCTGGTGATCCTTTTACAACATGAAGAGGATGGCGTTCTTCAGATTATAGAAAACGACTGATTTATGGCGAAAAAAAGGCGGCACAGTGCCGCCTGGTGGGGTCTATATCGTCACATCCTTACAAATCTGGAGGGTTTTTTCCCTCTTCAATGAAATCAGCATCCAGCTCTTCAGCATTTCCTTCGTGGTCGCGGCCGGAGAAGAGGTTCCAGCAGGCGATAAACAGCGCGGCAATCAGCGGCCCAATGACAAAGCCATTAATGCCGTACAGCTCCATGCCGCCGAGGGTGGAGATCAGTATCAGATAGTCCGGCATTTTGGTGTCTTTACCCACCAGCAGCGGTCGCAGGATGTTGTCCACCAGCCCGACGACTATCACGAAGAAGCCGACAATGAACAGCCCCTGCCAGATCTGGTGCGTGGCGAACAGGAAGATGGCGGCAGGGACCCAGACAATCGCCGAGCCGATGGCGGGTACCAGCGAGAGGAAAGCCATCAGCGCGCCCCAGAGGACGCTGCCGTCGAGGCCCACAATGGCAAACGCAATCCCGCCGAGTATGCCCTGGACCACCGCCACCGCCGCCGTGCCTTTTACCGTGGCACGCGATACGCCGACAAATTTGGCGAACAGGTGTTGTTTGGCGAAATCAGACAGGGGCAGGGAGTCGAGGATCTGGCGCACCAGATACGGTCCGTCTTTCAGCAGGAAGAACAGCAGATAAAGCATGATGCCGAAGCTAATCGCAAAGCCAAACGTACCTTTGCCGATCAGAAACGCGCTACCCGCCAGATACTGCCCGCCCTGCAGCGCAACATCGGAGAGTTTTTTCTGGATCTGCGCCGCGTTGTTCAGGTTGTGATCCGCGAGGAAGCCGCTGGCCCAGTCCGGCAGGTGGTTAAAGATGCTCGCCACCACTTCCGGGAACTGCGTGTTGTTCTCCTGAAGCTTCGTGTACACCACGTTCAGCTCAATGGCGAGTGAGGAGAGGATCACCATCAGCGGAATAAAGACGATCAGGCAGATAATGCCGATGGTCAGCAGCGAGGCCAGCCCGTTGCGATCCCCCAGCGCGGTGCGCAGCTTGTTTTTTACCGGGTTAAAAATCACGGTCAGAATAGCGGCCCACAGTATTGCGGAGAAGTAGGGCGACAGCACGTCGAAGAAGGCCCAGGTCACAAGGGCGAGGATGAAAATAAAGAAACCTTTGGTCAGTCCGTTAAAGCGCATCAGTCATTCCTGGTTACTAAGAAACTGTTCGACTATAGAACTGATTGTGAGAATTACCAACCTTTGCGCCTTACCTGTTCTGTGGACAGTGTTGCGGTATGAATCCACTCTTCACGGATCCCACTTTTGACTGACCGAAGATCGTCTCTTCCCGCACCATGATATACATATCAGCTTGCGGAGGTGCTTATGGCCTGGCGTCCTTTTCTCTATGTCATCCTGACATCCCACCCCAGACTCAGTGCGCGGCGCGCTCGTTTGCGTCTGGTCATCTAGCTTTTTATTAACAATCGCGGTATAACACCTTCTTTGGATGTTTAGATGTCCATACGTATAGACGGTAATATGCAAACACAACAAGAAAATGGGCAGCTGAAGCGCACCATGAAAACACGCCACCTGATTATGCTCTCGCTGGGCGGCGTGATTGGGACTGGGTTATTTTTTAATACGGGCTATATCATTTCCACGACCGGGGCGGCGGGCACGCTGCTGGCATACCTGATTGGCGCGCTGGTGGTCTGGCTGGTGATGCAGTGTCTTGGTGAACTTTCCGTGGCGATGCCGGAAACCGGCGCGTTCCACGTTTATGCCGCCCGTTATCTTGGTCCGGCGACGGGCTACACCGTGGCGTGGCTCTACTGGCTCACCTGGACGGTGGCGCTCGGGTCGAGCTTTACCGCCGCCGGGTTCTGCATGCAGTACTGGTTCCCGCAGGTGCCCGTCTGGACGTGGTGCGTGGTCTTCTGCGTGGTGATTTTTGGCCTTAACGTCATCTCCACGCGCTTCTTTGCTGAAGGCGAATTCTGGTTCTCGCTGGTGAAAGTTATCACCATCATCGCCTTTATTATCCTCGGCGGGGCGGCGGTCTTTGGCTTTATCCCGATGCAGGACGGTTCTCCTGCGCCGGGGTTAAGCAACATTACCGCTGAGGGCTGGTTCCCGCACGGTGGCCTGCCGATCCTGATGACCATGGTGGCGGTGAACTTTGCCTTCTCCGGCACCGAACTTATTGGTATCGCGGCGGGCGAAACCCAAAACCCGCACAAGGTCATTCCGGTCGCAATCCGCACCACCATCGCGCGGCTGATTATCTTCTTTATCGGCACCGTGTTTGTACTGGCGGCGCTGATCCCGATGCAGCAGGCGGGCGTGGAAAAGAGCCCGTTCGTGCTGGTGTTTGAGAAGGTCGGTATTCCTTACGCGGCAGATATCTTTAACTTCGTGATCCTGACGGCAATCCTCTCGGCGGCCAACTCCGGGTTGTATGCCTCCGGGCGCATGCTGTGGTCGCTCTCTAACGAGAAAACGTTGCCGCGCTGCTTTGCCCGGGTGAACAAAAATGGCGTGCCGTTGACGGCGCTTTCGGTTTCCATGCTCGGTGGCGTGCTGGCGCTGTTCTCAAGCGTTATCGCCCCGGACACGGTGTTTGTCGCGCTCTCGGCCATTTCCGGCTTTGCGGTGGTGGCGGTCTGGATCAGCATCTGCGCGTCGCACTTCGTTTTCCGTCGCCGACATCTGCAGTCCGGCCAGCCGCTCTCTGCGTTGCAGTATCGCGCACCGTGGTATCCGCTGGTGCCGGTACTCGGTTTTATTCTCTGCGTGGTTGCCTGTGTCGGCCTGTGGTTTGACCCGAGCCAGCGTATTGCCCTTTATTGCGGGCTTCCGTTTGTCGCCCTGTGTTATGGTGCGTACTACCTGACCCGAAATATGACATCGCAGGAGCCTGAACATGTCGCAGAATAATCCGCTTACCGCCCTTCTCGAAAAACAGCCGTATGTGGTGCTGGATGGGGCGATGGCAACGGAGCTGGAAGCGCGCGGGTGTAACCTTGCAGACAGCCTCTGGTCTGCCAAAGTGCTGGTAGAAAACCCGGAACTTATCCGCGAAGTGCATCTTGATTATTACCGCGCAGGGGCGCAGGTGGCGATCACTGCCAGCTACCAGGCCACGCCCGCGGGCTTCGCGGCACGCGGGCTGGACGAGGCACAGTCCCGGGCGTTGATTGGCAAAAGCGTGGAACTGGCGCGTAAGGCCCGCGAAGCGTATCTGGCTGAAAACCCGCACGCAGGTACGCTGCTGGTGGCAGGCTCCGTGGGGCCGTACGGCGCGTATCTGGCAGATGGTTCGGAATATCGCGGCGACTACGTGCGCAGCGCCGAGGCGTTTACCGCCTTCCACCGCCCGCGTGTGGAAGCGCTGCTGGATGCGGGGGCAGACCTGCTGGCCTGCGAAACGCTGCCTTCGTTTGGGGAAATTAAGGCGCTGGCGGCGCTTCTGGCCGAGTATCCTCGCGCCCGGGCGTGGTTCTCGTTTACCCTGCGTGATAGCGAGCACCTGAGCGACGGCACGCCGCTGCGTGAGGTGGTCGACGTGCTGGCAAACTCCCCGCACATTGTCGCGCTGGGCATCAACTGCATCGCCCTGGAAAACACCACCGCGGCGTTGAAACATCTGCAAAGCCTGACGGCGCTGCCGCTGGTGGTCTACCCGAACTCGGGCGAGCACTATGATGCGGTGACCAAAACCTGGCACCACCACGGCGAAGCGTGCGAGACGCTGGCGGGCTATTTGCCTCAGTGGCTGGCGGCTGGAGCGAAATTAATCGGTGGATGCTGTCGCACCACACCGAAGGATATTGCTGAGCTAAACGCAAAGCGCTGACTTCTCTGCCGGGTGGCGGCTACGCCTTACCCGGCCTACATCTGAGGGTTTCCGTGTAAATTTTTAAACCAGAAGCCATTCAATTTTATAATGTGAAATGACTAACTTACAGCGATGCTCTGGTCCGGCTGTAAATCGCCGAAGCGTTTCCGTAAGGCCGGGGCGAGGCGCACGGATGCGCCGAGAGGGCGTGGCCTGCAGGGATGCAGGCTCATGCCCGACCCGATAGCCTGAAGGAATAAGCTGAGGGCACCGCGAAGCGGCGATTTACCGCCGGGAGCCCGGGTCGCCAGGGTGGTGGCGATTGAGCCACCCTGGCACGTTCACCGGTCATGCCGTCACAGAGTGGCAAGGAACATTAAGTGAACGGAATGACCACTACAGCCGTATGTTCCCCTCACCCTAACCCTCTCCCCGAAGGGGCGAGGGAATTGTTCACTGCTCGCATTTAATTGCGGGGAAACATCAGCCCACAGGGAGAGGGGAAAAACGAATCGCACAATACTGACTATCCTTTCCCACTTTTTATCTAAAAACGAATCGTTATGAGCGATGCGTTTTAATTCCTTTATCAAAATTCCCGCGCCGGAAATACTGCCCTCATAACAACAAGGGGAGCAGATACTATGGCAATTTCATCGCGAATCACACTTCTCGGCGCGCTGGCGCTGTGGGCCTTTCAGGCGCAGGCGGTAGACGTCACCGTCGCGTATCAAACCTCTGCGGAACCGGCGAAAGTTGCGCAGGCGGATAACACCTTTGCCAAAGCGAGCGGCGCGAACGTCGACTGGCGCAAGTTCGACAGCGGGGCGTCCGTCGTGCGTGCGTTAGCCTCCGGCGACGTGCAGATCGGCAATATCGGATCCAGCCCGCTGGCGGTCGCGGCCAGCCAGCAGGTGCCGATTGAGGTGTTCCTGCTCGCCTCGCAGCTCGGTAACTCTGAAGCGCTGGTGGTGAAGAAAAACATCACCAAACCGGAAGACCTGATCGGCAAGCGCATCGCCGTGCCGTTTATCTCTACCACCCACTACAGCCTGCTGGCGGCGCTCAAACACTGGGGCATCAAGCCGGGGCAGGTTCAGATTCTTAATCTCCAGCCACCCGCGATAATCGCGGCCTGGCAGCGTGGGGATATTGACGGAGCCTATGTCTGGGCCCCAGCCGTGAACGAGCTGGAAAAAGATGGCACCGTGCTGACCGACTCCGAAAAGGTGGGCCAGTGGGGCGCGCCGACGCTCGACGTGTGGGTCGTGCGCAAAGACTTTGCTGAGAAACATCCCGAGGTGGTGAAAGCCTTTGCCAAAAGCGCCCTCGACGCCCAGCAGCCCTATATCAGTAATCCCGATGAATGGCTGAAGCAGCCCGCCAATCTGGAAAAACTCGCCCGACTGAGCGGTGTGCCGGAAGCGGACGTGCCGGGGCTGGTGAAAGGCAATACCTACCTGACCCCTGCGCAGCAGGTGCAGCAGCTGACCGGGCCGGTGAACAAAGCGATTGTCGATACCGCCACCTTCCTGAAAGCGCAGGGCAAAGTGCCCGCGGTAGCGGCGGATTACAGCCAGTACGTCACCGACCGCTTTGTGAAATAAGGAGTCCGCCATGCTGAGCATAACGAACCTGTATGCCGATTACGGCGGCAAACCCGCGCTGGAGGAGATCAACCTGACGCTGGCCAGCGGTGAACTGCTGGTGGTGCTGGGCCCCTCCGGGTGTGGGAAAACCACGCTACTGAATCTGATTGCCGGTTTTGTCCCTTATCAGCGTGGCACCATCCAACTGGAAGGCAAAAAGGTGGAAGGCCCCGGCGCCGAGCGCGGCGTGGTTTTCCAGAATGAAGGTTTGCTCCCCTGGCGCAACGTGCAGGAAAACGTGGCATTTGGGCTACAGCTTGCGGGGGTGAACCGCGAACAGCGGCTGGAAACGGCACGGCAGATGCTGAAAAAAGTGGGTCTCGAAGGGGCGGAAAAACGCTTTATCTGGCAGCTTTCCGGCGGTCAGCGCCAGCGTGTCGGCATTGCCCGTGCGCTGGCGGCAAACCCGCAGCTGTTGCTGCTGGACGAGCCGTTCGGCGCGCTGGACGCTTTTACCCGCGAGCAGATGCAAACCCTGCTGTTGCGTCTCTGGCATGAGACGGGCAAGCAGGTCCTGTTGATCACCCACGACATCGAAGAAGCGGTGTTTATGGCGACCGAGCTGGTGCTGTTATCGCCGGGGCCGGGGCGCGTGGTGGAACGCTTGTCGCTCGAGTTCGCGCGCCGTTATGTCGCCGGAGAACCCGTGCGCAGCATCAAATCCGATCCGCAGTTTATCGACCAGCGTGAGTACATCCTAAGCCGCGTGTTTGACCAACGGGAGGCTTTCTCATGAGCATCGTCTTCAGTGAAAAAACGCGCCGCACGCGTCAGGCGCTGCGCTGGCCGTTCTCCCGCCAGCTCACGTTGAGCGTCGGGACGCTGCTGGTGTTACTGGCGGTGTGGTGGCTGGTAGCGGCACTGCAGTGGATCAGCCCGCTGTTTCTGCCGCCGCCGGGACAGGTGCTGGCCAAACTTATTGCCATCGCCGGGCCGCAGGGGTTTATGGATGCCACGCTCTGGCAGCATCTGGGCGCAAGCCTGACGCGCATTCTGGTGGCGCTGCTGGCGGCGGTGATGATCGGCATTCCGGTTGGCATCGCGATGGGCTTAAGCCCGACGGTGCGCGGCATCCTCGATCCGCTGATTGAGCTTTACCGCCCGGTGCCGCCGCTGGCCTATCTGCCGCTGATGGTAATTTGGTTTGGCATCGGTGAAACGTCAAAAATCCTGCTGATCTATCTGGCGATTTTCGCCCCGGTTGCGATGTCGGCGCTGGCGGGCGTCAAAAGTGCCCAGCAGGTGCGGATCCGCGCGGCGCAGTCGCTGGGCGCCAGCCGGACACAGGTGCTGCTGTTCGTGATTTTACCGGGCGCGCTGCCGGAGATCTTAACCGGGCTGCGCATCGGCCTCGGCGTGGGGTGGTCCACGCTGGTGGCGGCAGAGCTGATCGCCGCCACGCGGGGATTAGGGTTTATGGTGCAGTCGGCGGGAGAGTTCCTGGCGACTGACGTGGTGCTGGCTGGGATCGCGGTCATTGCCGCGATCGCCTTCGGATTAGAGCTGGGGCTGCGCGCGCTACAGCGTCGTCTGACGCCCTGGCATGGAGAAATACAATGAGTGAACGTCTGACCATTACCCCGCTGGGGCCGTATATTGGCGCGCAGGTGTCGGGCTTGGATGTAACCCGTCCGCTGAGCGATAACCAGTTCGAGCAGCTGTATCACGCGGTGCTGCGCCATCAGGTGGTGTTCCTGCGCGAGCAGGCGATCACCCCGCAGCAGCAGCGCGCGCTGGCGCTACGCTTTGGCGATCTGCATATCCATCCGGTCTATCCGCATGCGGAAGGGGTGGAGGAGATTATCGTCCTGGATACCCATAACGATAATCCGCCGGATAATGACAACTGGCACACCGATGTGACCTTTATCGAGACGCCGCCCGCAGGGGCGATCCTCGCGGCAAAATTGCTGCCGGAGACCGGAGGCGATACGCTGTGGGCGAGCGGCATTGCGGCTTTCGAGGCGCTGTCCGCACCGTTCCGGACGCTGCTGAGTGGTCTGCGGGCGGAGCTCGATTTCAAAAAATCGTTCCAGGAATACAAGTACCGTAAAAGCGAAGAGGAGCATCAGCGTTGGCTGGATGCGGTTGCAAAACATCCTCCGCTGCTGCACCCGGTGGTGCGTACCCATCCGGTCACGGGCAAGCAGGCGTTATTCGTGAACGAAGGGTTTACCACGCGCATTGTGGACGTGACGGAAAAAGAGAGCGAGGCGCTGCTACGCTTCCTGTTTGCGCATATCACCAAACCGGAGTTTCAGGTGCGCTGGCGCTGGCAGGAGAACGATCTCGCGATCTGGGATAACCGCGTGACGCAGCACTATGCCAATGCGGATTACCTGCCGCAGCGTCGGATTATGCAGCGGGCGACGATTTTGGGGGATAAGCCGTTTTATCGCCCTTGATCCTGTAGTACCTGTAGGCCGGGTAAGGCGTAGCCGCCACCCGGCAATTGTGCACCGTTTTTGCCGGGTGGCGCTGCGCTTACCCGGCCTACAAAGAGTGTACCCCTATATACCGCTGATAGCGGTTCGTCTTCAGGTAGCACAAATCCACCAGCACCAGCCCGTCGACGCAGTTGTTGAACGCCGGGTCGCTGCCAAAATCAATAAACTGCACGCCGCCCGGTTCGCACAGCTCGGAATACTGCTTGTAGAGTGGCGGAATGCCGCAGCCCAGATTGCCGAGCAGGGATTTCAGCTTCGTCAGATCGTCCACGTAATCCACGCCGCCAAACTGTGCCAATACGTCCGGTAACGATGCAGGATAAGGCTGGCGCGACGCGGCCAGCGGATGGCTTGCCGGGAACCACAGACGGTAAAATGCCACCAGCAGATCCCGCGCCGCAGGCGGTAAGCCTCCGGAGATCGAGACCGGGCCAAACAGATAACGGTAGTGCGGATAACGTGCCAGATAAGCGCCAATCCCGGACCAGAGATAATCCAGGCCGCGGCGTCCCCAGTAGCGCGGCTGAATAAAGCTGCGACCCAGTTCAATGCCGTGCTCCAGCACGTCCTGCATTTTATCGTCGTAGTGGAACAGGCTGTAGCTGTACAACCCTTCCGGACCCCGATGCGCAACCTGCTTTGCGGTGGGCATAAAGCGGTACGCCCCCACGATCTCCAGATCCTCATCATCCCACAGGATCAGGTGCAGATAATCGTCATCGTAACGGTCGGTGTCCCGGCGCTTGCCGCTCCCTTCCTCCACCGCACGAAACGCAATTTCGCGCAGGCGGCCCAGCTCGCGCAGCAGCGGAGCCTCTTCCTGGCCGTTGCGCTGCCACAGATAGATGAGCTTACCGTCGCCGGTTTTGCCCAGACACTCGGCCTGCGCCAGCTCGCGTTTCAGAGTCGCCCGGTCCTCTGGACGAGCAATGGCGCACTGGGTCTTAAAGACGCCAGGCATTCCCTTGCCAAGACGCATCACGTGCTGACGGCACTGCTCGGCCATCTCACGCGACGAAAGGGTGGCGCTGTGCCAGTGATGCCAGGCGATCTGCTGGCCGATTTTAATCGGCAGCTGGCTATGGCGGCGGCGGAACATCTGCTGCATTAACAGCAGCATCGACAATGTCGGCGACACCAGCGTGCTGGCATAAAAGAGGAGACTATTGTGCGCCTGAATATGCACCGGCAGCAGCGGTGCGCGCAGCTTGCTGGCGAGCTTGATAAAGCCCGGGTGCCATTTTTTATCGCGAATGCCTTTGCGCGTCGGACGTGAAACTTCTCCCGCCGGGAAGAAGATCAGTACGCCCGCATTTTGCAGATGTTGCTCCATCTGCACCAGGGAGGATTTCGCCGTCCTGCCCCCCATATTGTCCACCGGAATAAAGAGTGAACTGAGGGGCTCAAGGTGGGTCAGCATCCGGTTGGTCACGACTTTTACGTCACGGCGTACGCGGGAGACGGCGTACAACAGCGCCAGCCCGTCCAGCGTACCCGTCGGGTGGTTGGCAATTATGACCAGCGGGCCATGTTCGGGGATTTGTTCGAGATCGCGGGCGGAAACGGTGCAGAGAATATCAAGGTGCTCCAGAACTTGCTCCACCATGTCCAGTCCTTTGAGGTGGCGGTGCGCGGCGGCAAACTGCTGGAATTCATCTTCGTAAAACAGTCTTTTTAACAGACTTTTTTGCCAGGGTGCAGGCCTCGCCTGAGGCCAAAGATCGTCGAGAACGCTATCGAGGCTAAACATGGTTACTCCTCCTGCCGTCTTGCGAAGACAGTAGAAGGAGCAGATGTCGGTTGTATTGCAGTTTGGTGAAGATTAGCGGAGGATTTTTTTCTCAGCCAGATCCAGCGCGAAGTAGCTGAAGATCAGGTCCGCGCCCGCACGTTTGATCGCACCCAGGCTTTCGAGGATCACTTTCTCTTCGTCAATCGCTCCCGCCTGCGCGGCGAATTTGATCATCGCGTACTCGCCGCTCACCTGGTAAGCGCCCAGCGGCAGTTCAGTGCGTTCGCGGATGTCGCGCAGAATATCAAGATACGCGCCAGCCGGTTTGACCATCAGGCAGTCTGCGCCCTGAGCTTCATCCAGCAGGGATTCGCGAATCGCTTCCCGGCGGTTCAGCGGGTTCATCTGATAGGTTTTACGGTCGCCCTTCAGCGCCGTGCCAGCCGCTTCACGGAATGGGCCGTAGAAGGAGGAGGCAAATTTGGTGGAGTAGGACATGATGGCGGTGTCGGTGAAGCCTGCCGCATCCAGCGCCTGACGAATCACCTGAACCTGTCCATCCATCGCGGCAGAGGGGGCGATGAAATCTGCACCCGCAGCGGCCGCGACCACGGCCTGCTTGCCGAGATTCAGCAGGGTGGCATCGTTATCCACGCCATGATCGCACAGCACGCCGCAGTGGCCGTGAGAGGTGTATTCGCAGAAGCAGGTGTCTGACATGACGACCATTTCCGGCACGGTCTCTTTGCAGATGCGGGACATACGGGCGACAAGACCATCTTCTTTCCACGCATCGCTGCCGGTGGCGTCGGTATGATGGGAGATGCCAAAGGTCATCACCGAGCGGATCCCCGCGTTGGCGATGCGCTCGATCTCGCGCGCCAGATATTTTTCCGGAATGCGCATTACGCCCGGCATGGCTTCGATGGCTTTGTAGTCATCGATCTCTTCTTCAACAAAAATCGGCAACACCAGATCGTTTAAGGTCAGGGTTGTCTCTTCAAACATAGCGCGCAGTGCAGGTGACTTGCGCAGACGGCGGGGACGTGCAATTAAATCGGTCATGGGATGCCTGATGTTTGTGGAACAAAGAGGCCTAGTGTACCTCAAAGTGAAGGCCGTTGTTTTACGAAAGTAGGCTTTTTTCTTTTCTCAAATTGACGGCTGAAGAACCTTTTTTCACTCTACACTCGCGCGGTCTGTTTTTTCAGGAAAAGGGGAATGATTAGTATGATTTCTATATCAGATAGAATATATAAAAAATAATGATCTATTTATTTTAATAATATTAATGTGAGTTATGAAATTAATTTTCAACTTTCTGTTTTTATAATGTTTATAATGATTGCCTGCTGTGTGGTTGACCTTTTTTCTGTTTTTTTGTCTGTATGCGGACTTAATGGAATCATTCATTGAACCTTTTCTAAATGCAACTGCATAATTCTCTCCGCAATTGAATATTGCACAATGATTTGACGGACAAACTTGCTTACGTCCCTGAGGAGGGATGACCCAATGCAAACATGGAAAAAGAAACTGGTTGTATCTCAACTTGCATTAGCCTGTACCCTGGCTATCGCTTCTCAGGCCAATGCGAAAGATATTTCCGGTACGACGTATAATACATTTGGATATGATAACGCCGCCTCAACCCCGTGGTATTATGGTTATGCTGACTGGGATTACACTGATGCCAGCCATGACGGTGATATTTATCCGGTGATCAATAAATCAACGGTGAATGGCGTTATTTCGACGTATTATCTGGATGACGGCATCAATGGTCATTCTAATGCGCTCAGCATTTCTAACAGCACCATCAACGGTATGATTACCTCTGAGTGTATGACCGCAAACTGTGCCGACGGCGTAGACGCCGACGGTACCGCGCATACTCAGTTCGATCGTTTTAGCCTGACTGTCGATAACAGCACGATCAACGACGCTTACGAGCATTACGCTTATGACGTCGTGAAGGGCGAAACATCGGAAACCCATTACCTGGATACCTACGCTCTCGGTAACGCGATTACGCTGGACGTGGAGTCTGATATTGTTATCCAGAATAATTCCCACGTAGCGGGCATTACGCTAACGCAGGGCTATCAGGAGCTCGATAATACTCCGTATGACGGCGTTGAAGGCGTGGCGAACAGCGCAAACGTGTTCACCGATACGCTGGTGGTTAAAGACTCCGTGCTGACGTCAGGCGCCTACAGCGATCTGGGTACCAGCGGATTCTACGGTCAAACGGCTAAGCCGAGCGACTACGGTGAAACCCACGCCACGGGTGCGGATGACGCGGCGCTGATCGTTGCGGCCAGCGCATCTGACAACGCCATGCAGACCACCGCCACGTTCGACCATTCTACCGTCACCGGCGACATCCTGTTCGCCAGCACCTTCGATAACAACTTCTACGAAAATGGCGATCCGGCAACCGATACCACCGATGATGGCGTCTATAACCCAACCACTAATGGCTGGGATGGCACCGACAGGCTGGACGTGACGCTGACCAACGGCAGCAAGTGGGTCGGTGCGGCGCAGTCCAGCGTTGAAGCCATTGGCACTTCGCAGATGTATGGCCAGGGTTACAGCAACGTTGACTGGCATGCGCTGGCGCCTAACAGCATCTGGCCTGACTCCACCTTTGACAGCAACGGCCACGTAGCGGGCGAAGCGGTCTACCAGAGCGGCCTGTTCAACGTAACGCTGGACAACGGTTCCGAGTGGGATACCCGTAAGATCTCTAACATCGACGCGCTGGCGGTGAATAACCGCTCTCAGGTCAACGTTGAAAACGCTGGCCTGCTGGCGGACTCCATTACCCTAACCAATGCTTCATCGCTGAATATTGGCGACAGCGGCGGCGTAGCGACCGACAGCCTCTATCTGGACAGCGATAGCCGTGCAGCTCTGACCGAAGAGACGGCCGCGCTGTATGCGAATACGATCACCGTCGATAACGGTGCCGAGCTGGCGCTGGGTCTGGGTCAGGTCGACACGCACAATATGGTGCTGACCGACGGTGGCGTACTGAACGTAGCCAGCCGTGATTATGTGCTGAACAGCGATCTGAATAACGCGCGTTATATCACTAACGATCGTTACAGCGCGGACTACGACTATGGTGTCGTCGCACTGAACTCAGACGGCCATCTGGCGGTGAACGGTGACGTTGCCGGTAACTATAAAGTGCGCATTGATGATGCGACCGGCGCAGGCTCCGTCGCTGATTACAAAAACAAAGAGATCGTCCGTGTTTATGATAACAATCCGGATACCGCAGCCCACTTTACTGCCGCAAACAAAGCGGATTTAGGGGCTTACACCTATCAGGCACAGCAGCAGGGTGATACCGTTGTCCTTGAGCAGAAAGCGCTGAGCGACTACGCCAACATGGCGCTGAGCATTCCTTCTGCCAATACCAATATCTGGAATCTGCAGCAGGATACCGTCGGTTCGCGTCTGACCAACAGCCGTCATGGCCTGGCGGACAATGGCGGAGCCTGGGTGAGCTACTTCGGTGGCAACTACGACGATGACAATGGCGTTATCAGCTACGATCAGGACGTGAGCGGCATTATGGTCGGTCTGGACACCCAGATTGACGGTAACAATGCGAAGTGGATCGTCGGCGGTGCAGCAGGCTTCGCGAAGGGGGATATCAGCGATCGTACCGGTCAGGTCGATCAGGACAGCCAGACGGCAATGATCTATGCCTCTGCGAAGTTTGCGAACGATATGTTCCTCGACAGCTCCCTGAGCTACACCCGCTTTAACAACGACCTTTCAGCTACCATGAGCAACGGTCAATACGTTGACGGTGACACGACCACCGATGCGGTTGGCTTTGGCATGAAGCTGGGCTATGACTGGAAACCAAACCTGTCTGGCTACGTAACCCCTTACGCGGCGGTATCCGGTCTGTTCCAGTCCGGGGATGATTATCGCCTGAGTAATGACATGCGCGTTGATGGGCAATCTTACGATAGCCTGCGCTATGAACTCGGCCTGGATGCGGGTTATACCTTCAACTACGGTGGCGAGCAGGCGCTGACGCCTTACTTCAAGCTGGCCTATGTCTATGATGATGCTGATAACACTGCGGATATCAACGACGACAGCATCGACAACGGCGTTAAAGGCTCTGCGGTGCGTGTAGGGCTGGGTACGCAGTTCAGCTTCACGAAGAACTTCAGCGCGTACACGGATGCCACGTATCTTGGCGGCGGTGACGTTGACCAGAACTGGGGCGCCAATTTGGGTGTGAAATATACCTGGTAATACCTGAAAGCGGGGGAGAATATCCCCCGCTTTTTTACGATAAAAACAAAAAACAATATTGAACCGACCAATACGGATGTCTTGAGGTCTGCATGAACGTTAATGCGAAACCGCTTTCTGAATTAAGCCGGCTCGAACAGTGTCTGATAGCAGCCAGTAGTACGTTTCAATGTGCTCCACAACAAATCATTACTTCTCACGAGTGCAATGAGTCACGCACGGTCGTATTACAGACCGGTATAATCGAAATCTATCGTTATCCAGATGAATTGCTGTTGGGGATTGCGAAAGCGCCATTTATTTTTGGGCTATCCACCGTGATGATTAAACACTGTCACGAATACAAAGTTATCGCCAAAACACCCTGTACGGGTTTTTATTTATCCACGGAAACCACCCGTCAGCTCATACAACAGAATGCGCTCTGGAAAGAGGCCTTCACCTGGTTATCATGGATAAATTACATTCTTGCGAAACGCGACATGCAGCTGGTGGGAAATAATTCTTATCACCAGATCCGCGCCATGTTGCTGAATATGGCGGAGTGGGATGAAACGTTGCGCTCGAAAATTGGTGTGATGAATCATATTCAACAAAGCACCCGTATTTCGCGCTCGGTTGTTGCTGAGGTTCTCGCTGCGCTGCGGCAGGGAAACTACATTAATATGAGCCGGGGCAAGCTGGTCAGTATCAACCGCTTGCCCACGGAATATTAAGATCAGTTAGACGCGGTCAGCACCTGGGCTTTATTGGCGCTCAGTTCAGCCACCAGGTTATTAATGCCATCACTCATATTAACGAAACGCGTATGCGGGGAGCGGGTGACCACCACAAATGCGCCCACGTTGGACTGCGGGATCATCGCCATATAGGTAATGAACCCGCCACCGCCGCCGGTTTTCTGAATAATACCCGGACGGCCATTTTTGGGTGCCATATAGACCCAGCCCAGGCCGAGCGCATCGGCTTTACCCGGTACGTCCATTCCGACCACACGGTGCAGCTGAGTTCGCTGATAAATCAGGGTCTGCATACGGTCGGCCTGGCTGCTGCGCGAGTAGAAATCCGATGAGAGGAACTGCTGCATCCAGCGCATCATGTCGCCTGGGGTGGAATAGACCCCGCCGCTCCCCACTGCCGCCAGCGTGTTGTTACACGGGCTTGCACCTTTCTCCGCCACCATCAGGCGACGGCACTGGTCCGGAGAAGGGGTAAAGGTGGTGTCTTTCATCCCCAGCGGACGGGTTATCTGCTCTTCAAACAGCTGCGTGTAGGGTTTGCCCGCAGCCGCTGAGAGGGCATCCGCCAGCAGGTCGAACGCCAGATTGGAGTAAGAGGCCTGCGAACCCGGGGCCGCCTTCAGCGTGGCGGTGCTCAGGTAGTTCCAGCGCTGCTCGCGGGTGGGCCAGACAAACACGTCGCGGTGCGCCGCTCCGCCAGGCTGCTCACGCGGTAGCGCGCTGGTGTGCGTCGCGAGGTTCACAAGGCGAATGGGCGTTCCCTGATACGTTGGCACACGTGCTCCCGGTGGGGCGTATTTGCTGAGCGGATCGTCGAGCTTCACCACGCCCTGGTCGAGCAGTTTCACCAGCATTTCGCTGGTCATAAGCTTGGTTAAGGACGCGATGCGAACGACGGAATCCAGCTGCGGGTGAATGTTATTGCCTGGGCGCGTTTCACCGAAGCTGCGGAATACGCGCTGGTTGCCATCAATAACCACCATTGCCATCCCGGTTGCGCCGCTGCCGTAATAGATCAGGTTCGCGTAGCGATCGGCAATGTCTGAAGCCAAAACGGGCGCCGTCAGCGGTTGGGCCGCCTGGACGGTGGAGAAGCTCACCGCACACAGCGCGGCAAAAGAGAGCAGACAACGTTTCAACGAAAAGCATCCATGAAGTGAATGAAGAAAGTAATGGGTATTTATACTACTAATCTCTACCGTGCAATGCCCGGAATAGCATAACCATAGCCAGAAAAACGTAACCATGGGTAAATATGAATAATTTACTTGCGAGCGCTCTCCCATTTTCTGGCATCGGGCTTATGATAGGCACCAGTATTACTCAATCTTACGGAGAACGGTATGTCTGAAAAGCGTGTGGTCATGGTGGTTGATATGCAAAACGGGGTATTTGAAACCCCTCGTCATCAGCGCGAAAAGTGTGTCTCTCTGATCAACCAGCTTACTCAGGCGGCCGACACCGTCATTTTTATTCAGCATACCGAGGCCGGGGGGCTGGAAGAAGGAAGTGAAGGGTTTGCGCTGCTGCCTGAACTCCATCAACCGGCTGATGCGCTTTACGTTACCAAGACCGCCTGTGATTCTTTTTACAACACATCGCTTGAAGCGCTGTTACGTGAACACGGAATTCGTGAGTTTGTCATCTGCGGCTGCGCCACGGATTACTGCGTGGACGCGACAATTAAAAACGGCGTCAGTCGGGGCTACCACATTACCGTGGCTGAGGATGCCCATACCACCGCGAATCGCCCGGCGGCTGAAGCACAGATTCTGATTAACCACCATAATGACGTCTGGCGTAACTTCATTGCACCGATGAACCCTCCCGCGGTGAAACGCACCGAAACAATTCTCGAAAACTGGAAAGCGAACTAATAATCAACCCTCGGGTCTGACCTTTTTGCCCGAGCCGGTCTTCCGGCCCGGGCAGGGTATTCGTTTGGTCATGTGTTGAGCACAGCAACAACCATAACAACAAGAAGGAAGCATCATGTTTAAGTCTTTTTTCCCAAAGCCGGGGCCATTTTTCCTGTCGGCATTTATTTGGGCACTGATCGCGGTCGTTTTCTGGCAGGCGGGCGGCGGTGCATGGCTGGCACGCATAGTTGGGGCGACAGGCGACGTGCCGATTAGCGCAGCGCGCTTCTGGTCACTGAGCTATCTGCTGTTTTACGCCTACTACATGCTGTGCGTAGGGCTGTTTGCGCTGTTCTGGTTTGTCTATTCTCCGCACCGCTGGCAGTACTGGTCGATTCTCGGTACCTCGCTGATCATCTTTGTGACGTGGTTCCTGGTGGAAGTGGGGGTGGCGGTAAACGCCTGGTATGCACCGTTCTACGATCTGATTCAGACCGCGCTGAGTTCGCCGCACAAGGTCACCATTAACCAGTTCTACCATGAAGTCGGCGTCTTCCTCGGTATCGCGCTTATTGCGGTGATCATTGGTGTTATGAACAATTTCTTCGTCAGCCACTATGTTTTCCGCTGGCGTACCGCGATGAACGAACATTACATGGCGCACTGGCAGCATCTGCGTCATATCGAAGGTGCCGCGCAGCGTGTGCAGGAAGACACCATGCGTTTTGCCTCCACCCTTGAAGATATGGGCGTCAGTTTCATCAACGCCATCATGACGCTGATTGCTTTCCTGCCGGTACTGGTGACGCTCTCTGCGCATGTGCCGGATCTGCCGATTGTCGGCCATCTGCCGTATGGTCTGGTGATTGCCGCGATTGTCTGGTCGCTGATGGGCACGGGCCTGCTGGCGGTGGTGGGGATCAAGCTGCCGGGTCTGGAGTTTAAAAATCAGCGCGTCGAAGCGGCGTATCGTAAAGAGCTGGTTTACGGGGAAGATGATGCCAGCCGCGCGTCGCCGCCGACCGTCCGTGAGCTGTTTGGTGCCGTGCGTCGTAACTACTTCCGCCTTTACTTCCACTATATGTATTTCAACATTGCGCGCATTTTGTATCTGCAGGTGGATAACGTTTTCGGCTTGTTCCTGCTGTTTCCGTCGATCGTTGCGGGTACGATTACGCTCGGTCTGATGACGCAGATCACCAATGTTTTCGGTCAGGTGCGCGGGTCGTTCCAGTATCTGATCAGCTCCTGGACCACGCTGGTGGAGTTGATGTCCATCTACAAACGTCTGCGCAGCTTTGAGCGTGAGCTGGACGATCGTGACCTGCAGGAAGTGACCAATACCTTTAGCTAATACAGGGAGTTGCTATGTCTTTTGCCGTACCGCGCGCGTTATCGCTGTCCTTACTGGCCGCTCTGGTGCTGGCGGGCTGTGCCGAAAAAGGGGCAGCCCCGCTCAAAAAGGGTGAAAAGCCCGTTGATGTGGCAAGCGTTGTGCTGCAAAAAATGCCCGCCAGCGTGAAGGATCGCAATGCGTGGGCAGATGCGCTGGCTAAAACCTTTGAAAGCCAGAAGATTGCACCGACCGAGGAAAATATCTGCTCGGTGCTGGCGGTGGCGCAGCAGGAGTCCATGTACCAGTCAGACCCGGTGGTGCCGGGTCTGAATAAAATTGCCTGGAAAGAGATCGACCGCCGCGCGGAATCGATGCATAGCCCGGTGTTCCTCGTGCATACCGCACTGAAAATCACCTCGCCGAACGGTAAAAGCTACAGCGACCGGCTGGACACGGTGAAAACCGAAAAACAGCTCAGCGCCATTTTTGATGATTTCATCAACATGGTGCCAATGGGGCAGAAACTGTTTGGCTCGCTCAACCCGGTTCACACCGGCGGACCAATGCAGGTGAGCATCGCGTTTGCCGAGAAGCATACCGACGGCTATCCATGGAAAATTGACGGTACGGTGCGCCAGGAGGTCTTCTCACTGCGCGGCGGACTGTGGTTCGGCACGTATCATCTGCTGAACTATCCGGCGAATTACAACGCGCCGCTGTACCGCTTCGCAGACTTTAATGCCGGCTGGTATGCCAGCCGTAACGCGGCGTTTCAAAGTGCGCTTAGCCGCGCAAGCGGCGTCAAGCTGGCGCTGGACGGCGATCTCATCGCCTACGGCAGCAGCGAGGCGGGAGGCACCGAGCGCGCGGTACGGACATTATCGACAGCACTTGATATGAGCAACAGCGATATCCGCCGTCAGCTTGAAAAAGGCGATAGGCTGGCATTCGAGAAAACGGATCTCTACAAGAAGGTGTTTGCCCTTGCGGAGCAGAAGAGTGGGAAAACGTTACCGAGGGCTATCCTGCCGGGTATTCAGCTGGAAAGCCCGAAGATCACACGTAACCTGACCACCGCCTGGTTTGCGAAGCGCGTGGACGATCGCCGGGCTCGCTGTATGGGGCTTTAATGGCGACGACGAAAGCGCAGGACTAACGCGACTACGCCTAAAATCATACACCCCGCGAGGAAAGGAACGAGACCGAACAGCGTGCTCACGCCAAATCCAATCTCCACTCGCGGACGCCCGTTATCCTGCACCTGCATCAGGTGTTCATAAACACCTGGCGCATGGACCAGCATATTGAGCAGCTGGGAGCCTGCCCAGAAGCAGAAAAGGACAAACAAGGCATACGCGATATTACCCGCCGTAGAGGTTTTTGGTTTGCCGCCAAAAATCGGTTTCGACAATGTAAAGTCAGCCATGTTGACCTCCCGAGGTATAACTCTGTTTTAATACGCGTCTTACGGGGTGAGTTTGACAGGTGATTGCATTTGTCAATATCAGAATCGTGGTAATTTACGCTCAGGAATTCTCCTGGATTATTGATTTCTGCAGCGCGTCACAATTTTTAAACTTAAGTGAAATTGCGTCGCGTTTCAGAATTTCCGCATCTGCCACAGACCTCGTGCTTAAACTGTGAGAGGATGTTTTTTTTTCCTGCCGGAGTTGTTATGAAGCTCACGTCCAAACTTCGCCGTGACTGGCACTACTATGCCTTTGCTATTGGGCTGATTTTTATTCTTAACGGCGTCGTGGGGCTGTTAGGATTTGAAGCAAAAGGGTGGCAAACCTATGCCGTCGGGCTGGTGACCTGGGTGATCAGTTTCTGGCTGGCGGGGTTGATTATCCGCCGTCGCCCGGAAGAGACGACGACGGAAGAGACGGCGAAGGGTGCCGATTAACCGTTAACGGAATTTTTCAGCGCGCTGTCGGCGGCGTGACGCTCCAGCGCCAGTTCGATCAGGCGGGTGATCAGCTCAGAGTAGCCAAGCCCGCTGGCCTGCCACAGTTTTGGATACATGCTGATGTTGGTGAAGCCCGGCAGCGTGTTGATTTCATTGATGACCACGTCGTTCTCCGGCGTCAGGAAGACATCCACGCGCGCCATGCCGCTGCAGCCGAGAGTCTGGTAGGCGCTGATGGCGATCGCCCGGATCTTGTCGTTGATCGCCGGATCGATATCCGCAGGAACAACGACCTGTGCGCCTTTATCATCAATGTATTTGGTGTCGTAGGAGTAGAAGTCGCTATTTAAGACCACTTCACCGCAGGTGCTCGCCTGTGGAAAATCGTTGCCCAGCACGGCGCACTCAATTTCGCGACCTTTGATCCCTTGCTCAATAACCACTTTATGGTCAAATTCAAACGCCAGACGGACGGCTTGCGTGAACTCTGCTTCGCTGGCGACTTTGCTAACGCCCACGGATGATCCCTGGTTGGCAGGCTTCACAAACAGCGGCAGCCCCAGTTGACCGCTAACCTGCGCGAAGCTGTACTTGTCTCGGTTGGCGCGGGTGAGCGTGACGAATGGCGCGATATTCAGTCCGGCATCGCGCAGCAGGCGTTTGGTGACGTCTTTGTCCATGCACGCGGCGGATCCCAGTACGTCTGATCCGACGAACGGCAGGTTGGCCATGCGCAACATCCCCTGCAGGGAACCATCTTCCCCGAGCGTGCCGTGTACGATAGGGAAGACCACGTCGATCTGAGTGAGAGCCTGCGCATTGCCGGCGTCGATGAGCTGTCCCTTCATGACGCCAGGAACGGTCGCGACGCTGATGTCCGAAGGATTGAGGGCGATGTGCGCCGGATCGTGGGCATTCAGCAAATACTGGCTGGCGTCGTTAACATGCCACTGGCCCTGTTTATCAATGCCCAGCAGGACCACGTCAAACCGGCTTTTATCGATCGCATCAACGATATTTTTGGCCGATTGCAATGACACCTCGTGTTCCGCTGATTTTCCCCCAAAGACAATACCTACGCGCTGCTTTGCCATCTCACTCTCTTCCAGTCTGACGAAAAGCCAATAACATACCACGATGCCCTGCGGGTTTCGCGGCCTTCTGCCATAATGTTTTGGGGAAGAGTGAGGGGGGAACGTGAAAGGAAAAACTCTGCTGACCGTTTTCATCCTGGGGGCAGTTGCAACGGCGGGTTATCGCTGGTTGCCGTCTTACTACAATCCATTTAAACCGCTGGCCCTGGACGATCCCCCTGGCCGTATTACCCAGTATAAACTGCGACGTTTAACCCCCGAAGCCTGCGCGAGCCTGTTAACGCAGGCCAATCAACGAAACCTTATCCGCACCCAACCGGTCGCTGACGGCGGCGGGACATGTCCGCTGCGCAACGTCGTGCGCGTGCGTGACTTCGGCCCGGTGAGTCTGAACGGCAGTTTTCTTGCCAGCTGTCCGCTGGCGCTCAGCTCTGCACTGTTTGTCAGCCAGCAGGTCCGGCCACTGACGCAGCGCTTCACGGGACATGAGCTGACGCGCATTGAGCACCTTGGCAGCTTTGCCTGTCGCAATATCTACCACCGGCCCGATGCGCGGCGCAGTGAGCATGCCACCGCAGACGCGCTGGATATCGCCGCTTTTCGGCTGGCGAACGGGGAGCGCGTCACGGTGCTGAACGGCTGGAAATCGGCAAAAACGCAGCCATGGCTGAAGGCCCTGCTGGCGGCCAGCTGCGGCTACTACGGTAACGGTTTGGGGCCGGAGTATAACGCGGCGCATGCCAACCATTTTCATCTGGGGATGCGCGGTTTCGGACTCTGTCGCTGAAGCATAATCTTCCGCCAGAAAATGGATGATTTGTGACTTATTTCACAAATATGATGACTGGGAAGATAAAACACCAAAGTCAGCAAAGCCGCATCTCTGGTGCGACGCCGGCGTGCGTAACTTGCTAATCTGACGGCGAATTCGCCTAAAAATGAAGACTATTTCTTTATGGAATCCTGGAAAGTTAATCTCATCTCGGTCTGGTTCGGCTGCTTTTTTACCGGGCTGGCCATTAGCCAGATCCTGCCGTTCCTACCGCTGTACGTGTCGCAGTTGGGGGTTACCTCCCACGAAGCGCTCTCCATGTGGTCCGGTCTGACGTTCAGCGTCACGTTTCTGGTCTCCGCCATTGTGTCTCCGATGTGGGGCAGCCTGGCGGATCGGAAAGGCCGTAAGCTGATGCTGCTGCGCGCCTCGCTCGGGATGGCGATTGCGATTCTGCTCCAGGCCTTCGCCACGAACGTCTGGCAGCTGTTTTTCCTGCGGGCGGTGATGGGGCTGACGTCCGGGTACATTCCGAATGCCATGGCGCTGGTGGCCTCTCAGGTGCCACGCGAACGAAGCGGCTGGGCGCTGAGCACCCTCTCAACGGCGCAGATAAGCGGCGTCATCGGTGGCCCGCTGCTGGGCGGCTTTCTGGCAGACCACGTTGGGCTGCGCGCGGTATTTATCATCACTGCGATCCTGCTGGTGGTTAGCTTTCTGGTCACGCTCTTTCTGATCAAAGAGGGAGGGCGCCCCGTTGTCAGCAAGTCTGAACGCCTGAGCGGTAAGGCCGTCTTCGCCTCGCTGCCTTACCCAGGGCTAATGATCAGCCTGTTTGTCACCACCATGGTGATCCAGCTCTGTAACGGCTCGGTGGGGCCCATTCTGGCGCTGTTTATTAAATCAATGGAGCCAGACAGCAATAATATTGCTTTTCTCAGCGGGATGATTGCCGCCGTGCCGGGCGTTTCCGCGCTGATCTCTGCGCCACGTCTGGGGAAGCTGGGGGACAGGATCGGCACGGCGCGTATCCTGATGGCGACGCTGATTTTTGCGGTGGTGCTCTTTTTCGCGATGTCGTTTGTTACCTCTCCGCTTCAGCTGGGCGTGCTGCGATTTTTACTCGGTTTCGCCGATGGGGCTATGTTGCCTGCCGTACAGACCTTGCTGGTCAAATATTCCAGCGACCAGGTCACCGGACGTATTTTTGGTTATAACCAGTCGTTTATGTATTTAGGCAACGTTGCCGGTCCGCTTATTGGCGCATCCGTTTCTGCGATGGCAGGTTTTCGTTGGGTATTTGCTGCTACGGCAATTGTCGTTTTAATCAATATTATCCAGCTGGCGATTGCCCTGCGCCGTCGAACACGAATGGCGGAGGCGAAATCAGCGAAATAGTCCTTTCGCGGGTGTATTATATATTCTTATGGTAGCCGTATTTTTATATAACTAAATGCGGCGTTTTTTTATAGAAAAACGTTTCGCTATTAAGGGTGGCACCCTAATTTGGCGGTAATGTCACTTTTACATAAGATAATACTTTTCTCCGCTTTGCATATTTCATTCCTGGTGTTAATTTCAGAGGAAACCCCATAAGGAAATAGCACGATGAAGAATCTCATTGCTGAGTTGCTGGTTAAGCTTGCACAAAAGGAAGAAGAGTCTAAAGAACTGGTTGCCCAGGTCGAAGCGCTGGAAATTGTCGTCACCGCGCTATTGCGGCGGATGGATACATCCGATCAGCAGGCGTTAATCAATAGCATCGAAGGGGCGCTGGATAAGGCACGACCCGACACTCAGGTTCCACCAGAGGATGCCGAATTGCTGCAGCAATACGTAAAGAAGCTGTTGAGGCATCCGCGCAGTTAAGCCGTCACGAACGGTTCTGACGTTTCACAAAATTGTCATGCAGGATGCCTGGCGCTGCTCTGTATTTATTTTTTATCTGTTTGTACCGGGAGAAAATAAAAGTGAAACAGAGCACGCGTGTTATCGCGTTACTTCCCCTATCCTTTATGTCGATACCGCCAATACCGGTACGTTGGGTCTGAAATGAGAAATTCCCGGCAAAATCACCGCTGCCGGGTGGTTTTTTTCCTGTTACGAACCAGACTTACAGGGAATATTCACAAAAGGATGGTGCAATGAAAACAACATTACTGGTTACTCTGCTCTCCGGCCTGTTCCTGATCTCATCGGCGAATGCGGAAGAGAAAACGCTAACGCCTCAGCAGCAACGGATGACGACCTGTAATCAACAGGCGACGTCCCAGAGTCTGAAAGGCGATGCCCGTAAGACCTATATGAGCGACTGCCTTAAAAACGGTGCCGCGAAGCCTGGCGAAAAAAGTCTGACGCCGCAGCAGCAAAAAATGCGCGAGTGTAATGCGAAAGCGACCGAACAGTCCCTGAAGGGAGACGATCGCAGCAAGTTCATGAGTGCCTGTCTGAAGAAACAAGTGTAGTTCTAACGGGTGAGTGGCGTCGGCTGCTCACCCGAAATTTCATACTTTCCCCGCAGTCCCCCTCTCTATAATTTGGGAAAATGTTTCAGAATATTCCCAAAAATGATGAATGATGAATGATGAAACGTATTACAACAAAAAGCGCATTCGGGAAGAGTGGAGTTTAACCCTTTCTCAGGATGACCCTTACCGCGCCGGCATCCAGTTTGCCCGGCGGGTTCGGCTGGCGCGCGCTGTTGGTCTGGCAGCCATGTTTTTCCCCGTGGCGGGAATGCTGGTCATCCATTTTTTACCCGGCGGCTGGTGGTTGATCCTGGTAGGGTGGGCGTTCGTCTGGCCCCATTTTGCCTGGCAGTTATCCTGCCGCGCCGCGTCACCTCACCAGCAGGAGATTTTCAACCTTAAGATGGATGCCATTATCGCCGGGCTCTGGATTGGCGTGATGGGGCTGTATGCATTACCCACGGCAGCGCTGGTAATGATGGTGGGAATGAACATGATGGGATCCGGTGGCTGCCGCCTGTTTCTTGTGGGGATAACGTTAACCCTCCTGACCGCACTGGTGACGATGCCCCTCGTCGGGAAAGTAACTGTCTTCAACCCCGATCCCGTGGAGTGGGGCTTAACGCTTCCGGTGCTCATGCTTTATCCCATGCTGTTTGGCTGGCTCAGCCACCGGACGGCCATCAGGCTTGCGGAACATAAGCGGCGGCTGGAAATGATGAGTACCCGCGACGGCATGACCGGGGTCTTTAACCGACGACACTGGGAAATGCTGCTGCGTAATGAGTTTGAGCACTGCCGTCGGAGCCACTGCAACGCCACCATTTTGCTGATTGATATCGACCATTTTAAAAACATCAATGATACCTGGGGGCATGACGTGGGCGATAAGGCGATTGTTGCTCTTACCCGTCAGCTTCAGATGTCAGTCAGGTCAGGCGATGCGATAGGCCGTTTTGGCGGAGATGAGTTTGCCGTGATTATGTCGCAGACAGCGGCTGAAAGCGCCATCGCCGTCATGTCTCGGGTGCACGAGCGTCTGGAAACGTTGTCCTTACCGTGCGCACCGAAAGAGCCTCTGCGCATCAGCGTAGGTGTTGCCCCCTGGGGGCCGCAGTTTCGACATTACCGGGAATGGCTGAAGGCGGCAGATGTGGCGCTGTATAAGGCGAAAAATGCCGGGCGCGGCCGCACCGAAGTGGCCGCCTGACGCCCGGTCAGAAATCAGGATTTACTCAGCTTCTCTGATTTTTCCATGCATTTTGCCATCGCCTCGATGACGGCAGAGCGGAATCCACGTTCTTCCAGCACTCGTACCGCTTCGATGGTCGTGCCGCCAGGCGAGCAGACCATGTCCTTCAGTTCGCCCGGATGTTTACCGGTCTCCAGCACCATTTTGGCGGAACCCATCACCGCCTGCGCGGCGAATTTATACGCCTGCGCACGCGGCATGCCGCCAAGCACGGCGGCGTCGGCCATGGCTTCTAAAAACATGAACACGTATGCAGGTGCAGAGCCGCTGACGCCGACAACAGGATGGATCATGGATTCCGCAATCACTTCCGCCTCACCGAAGCAGCGGAAAATGTTCAGCACATCAGCCACCTCTTCTGAGGTCACCAGCGCGTTAGGGGTGACGGAGGTCATACCGGCATTAACCAGTGAGGGAGTATTGGGCATCGCGCGGACTATTTTACGGTCATGACCGAGCGCGCGGGCCAGTTGATCGAGCGTCACGCCCGCGGCAATCGACACGACCAGCGTCTCTTTATTCAGACTGGAGGTGATGTCGCTCAACACTTTGATCATGATGTTCGGCTTAACGGCGCCAAAGACGATATCGGCGACCTGGGCGACTTCCTGCGCGCTTTCGGCGGCGTTGATCCCGTATTGATCGCGCAATGCGGCGACGTTGTCCGTTGACGGGGTATAGACCCAAATCTGACCGGGCAGAACCTGCCCGCTGGCGATCAGGCCGCCCAGGATGGCTTTGCCCATGTTACCGCAGCCGATAAACCCGATTTTCTTATCCATCACGATTCTCCGTCATTATGCGTTGTTTTCTCTGATTGATAGCTTAACAACGAAATGCAGGCGACAATAGCCGGCAGAGACATTATGGGGAGACAATATGGCGATTTGGGTTGATGCGGACGCGTGTCCGAATGTGATTAAAGAGATTTTATTCCGCGCCGCCGAGCGCGTTCAGATGCCACTGACGCTGGTGGCGAACCAGAATATCCGCGTTCCGCCTTCGCGCTTTATCCGTTCCTTGCGCGTCCCGGCCGGGTTCGACGTGGCGGATAATGAAATTGTTCGTCTGTGCAGCCCGGAGGATCTGGTCATTACCGCTGATATTCCACTGGCGGCGGAAGTGCTGGAGAAAGGCGCAGCGGCGCTCAACCCGAGCGGTGAACGTTATTTGCCTTCAACTATCCGGGAAAAACTCACTATGCGTGATTTTATGGATACCATGCGGGCCAGCGGCGTGCAGACCGGAGGGCCGGACAGCCTGTCCCAGCGCGATCGCCAGCAGTTTGCTGCCGAACTGGATAAATGGCTGCTGGAAGTGAAGCGTCGCACAGCGTAATGATAATTATTGTCACTTTGTGGTACAGTGTGGCTTCCGCAGGGTTGTCATCCCGTACCGCTTTGCAGTAAAGTATTCTACACATCTTCTGCAATGATTTCTTTACACTCTTCAGCCATCCGGCATCAAGGGGAACACCTGGCTATGACCCAACCCATCTTTTTAGTTGGCCCCCGCGGCTGTGGGAAAACCACCGTTGGCCTGGAACTGGCACGCGCATGTCATCGTCAGTTTGTTGATACCGACCACTGGCTGCAAACCGAGGCCGGCAGAACCATCGCGGACATTGTTGAGCAAGAGGGATGGGAGAGCTTTCGCGCACGCGAAACGGCCGCGCTGAAAGCGGTCACCACGCCGTCAGCCGTGATTGCGACTGGAGGGGGGATTGTTCTCGCCGAGTGTAACCGGCATTTTATGCGTGAAAAGGGCATTGTGATCTATCTCTGCGCGCCGGTTTCGGCTCTCGTGGGACGCCTTGAGGCCTTTCCGGAGGAGGGGCAACGTCCGGCGCTGACCTCCAGACCGCTCAGCGAAGAGGTGAGCGAAGTCCTGGCCGAGCGTGATGCCCTGTACCGTGAAGCGGCGCACCACGTCGTGGATGCTTCTGCGGCACCGGAAGAGGTGGTGATTCAGATTATTACCGCCCTGCGTTTGGCTTGTGCCAGCTAACCGCCGTCTATACTGATAGCTCAGACATAAAAAAAGGATGAGCTATGCCAACCAGACCTCCCTATCCGCGCGAAGCACGTATCGTTACCGTTGAAAAAGGCACAGGCGAACAAACCGTGACCTGGTATCAGCTGCGTGCCGATCACCCCAAACCGGACTCGCTGATCAGTGAACATGAGACTGAACAGGAAGCGCTGGACGCCAAACGGCGCTACGAAGATCCCGAAAAGTCATAGATGTTTTCCTAAACGCTCCAATACCGTGCCTGAATCACACTTTTTACTCATCGCCAATGTTAAGCAGGAGTTAATATTTAGTTATTACAGGTGACTCCGTTACCCGCAGGTGATCTTTACATTTCGCGATGCAGATCACCTGCTACGCTTGGTGCTGTTTTGTTGAAAAAACGAACTGTGCAGCGTAGTGAGCCTGTACCTGTGTAATAAGATTTTGTAGTAATGGAAGGCGAAAACGATGAAGGCAACGTTGGCGATCCTCACTATTGGTGTGGTCCCTGTAAGCGAAGTGTTACCGCTTTTAACCGAGCATGTCTCTGAACAGCAGATCACGCATCTCAGCCTGCTGGGTAAGATGAGCCGGGAAGAGGTCATGGAGGACTACGCTGTTGAGGCGGGGGAGGAGCCCCTGGCGACGTTATTAAGCGACGGTAAACTGGCGCATGTTTCACGACAGAAAATTGAGCGTTCGCTGCAGGCAGTGATAGAAGTGCTCGATAATCAAGATTATGACGTTATTTTGCTGATGAGTACCGCCCCCATTAAGGGACTGGTGGCGCGCAATGCGATTTTGCTTGAGCCAATGCGCATCATTCCGCCTCTGGTGGCCTCTATTGTTGACGGGCATCAGGTGGGGGTGATTGTGCCGATGGAAGAGCTCATGAACAACCAGGAAGCAAAATGGCAAGTGCTTGAAAAAACGCCTCTGTATGCCCTGGCAAATCCCTTCTGGGACAGCGAGGCCAAACTGATCGCTGCCGGGAAGGCGCTACTGGAGAAAGGGGCGGATGTGTTGATACTGGACTGCCTCGGTTTCCATCAGCATCACCGTGATTTATTGCAAAAGGCGCTGGACGTGCCGGTGCTGTTATCAAATGTTCTGATGGCGCGCCTGGCTTCCGAACTCCTGATGTAATGATTTTGCGTGACAGGCAATGAGCATGGCCCCTATAGTGAATTTTTATCTCTGAATATAAGGGCCAGTTCATGCTTCAAAGTAACGAATACTTTTCCGGTAAAGTGAAATCCATTGGTTTTACCAGCAGCAGCACGGGCCGCGCCAGTGTGGGCGTCATGGCTGAAGGGGAATACACCTTTGGCACGGCCGAAGCGGAAGAGATGACGGTGGTCAGCGGCGCGCTGAACGTCTTACTGCCGGGTGAAACGGAATGGAAAGTTTACGCTGCCGGGGAAGCCTTCAACGTTCCTGGCCACAGCGAATTTCATTTGCAGGTTGCTGAACCGACCTCTTATCTGTGCCGCTATTTGAAATAAAAAAAGCCGGGTGGCGCTAACGCTTACCCGGCCTGTGTTTTGCCTGTTATCTCTGCGCTTCGCCGCCGAGACCTTCCACCAGATTCTGAATTAAGGCCGCCAGCTCACCGGTCATCAGGATAAAGTCCGCATCAAAACGCTGGGCGTAATCTTCCCGGTCAATATCTTCGTTTTGATCGCGCAGCTCATCGCAGAACTTCAGACGCTTCACGGAGCCGTCATCACACATCACGAACTGAATGCGCTGCTGCCAGTCGAGCGCCAGTTTGGTAACGACTTTCCCGGCTTCGATGTGTACCGCGATTTCGTCACTCACCAGATCTTGCTTTTTGGCGCGGATCACGCCGCCATCTTCCAGCAGGGCTTTCAGCTCGGCTTCATCCAGAATCTGGAAACCTTGCGCCGCAGTACCACTGCGAACCCATTCTGTCAGGGTCAGCTCAATCGGCGTTTCCAGTGCCAGCGGAACGACCGGTAAAGAACCGATACTTTTACGCAGCAGGGCCAGGGTATCTTCTGCTTTTTTGGCGCTGGCGCAGTCGACCATGATCAGCCCGTTAACGGTATCGATCCACATCATCGTCTGGCTAAAGCGGCTAAAAGCGCGCGGCAGCAGAGAGTGCAGGACTTCATCTTTCAGCGAATCTTTTTCGGTTTTTTTCAGCTTGCGGCCCTGCTCGGCTTCCAGCTTGAAGATTTTTGCTTCAAGCGCTTGCTTCACCACCGGCGTGGGCAGAATTTTCTCTTCTTTGCGAGCGCAAACGATGATTTGTCCCGTGCTGCTGGCGTGGGTCAGGGCATCGCTTTGTGAACCCATTGGCGGAACCCAACCGGTTTTTGCCATATCCTGGCTACCGCAAGGGGAAAAGCTATAAGCGGCTAACTGTTTTTCCATCTCTTCTGCACGCAGCGAAACGTCGCGGCTGAGACGGTAAACCATCAAATTTTTGAACCACAGCATGATAATTTCCACGGCCTTGTCGTTAAATCAGCGGGCATGATAACGAATTGTCGCATCGCTTGCATTGCTAATCGGGAAGCGTGCTTCTACTCTGTTGATAATCAAAAGAATGAGGAGAGTCTTGTGCGTATTGGGATTGATTTGGGCGGCACCAAAACAGAAGTCATTGCACTGAGCGAGCAGGGGGAACAGCTGTTCCGCCACCGTCTGCCTACGCCGCGCGATGATTACCACCAGACCATCGAGACGATTGCCCGGCTGGTCGATATGGCCGAGCAGGCGACAGGGCAAAGCGGTACCGTCGGGATGGGTATCCCGGGGTCAATCTCCCCTTATACCGGCGTGGTTAAAAATGCTAACTCCACCTGGCTGAACGGTCAGCCGTTTGATAAAGATTTAAGCGCGCGTCTGAACCGGGAAGTGCGTCTGGCCAATGACGCCAACTGCCTGGCGGTCTCCGAAGCCGTTGATGGCGCCGCCGCAGGGGCGCAGACCGTTTTTGCGGTGATTATCGGGACCGGCTGCGGTGCGGGCGTGGCGTTTGGGGGGCGTTCGCACATCGGTGGCAACGGCACGGCGGGCGAGTGGGGGCACAATCCGCTGCCGTGGATGGATGAAGATGAACTCAAATACCGCGCCGACGTGCCGTGTTACTGCGGCAAGCAGGGCTGTATTGAGACGTTTATCTCCGGCACCGGTTTTGCGACCGATTACCACCGCCTGAGCGGTCGACCGCTCAAGGGTAATGAAATCATGCGTCTGGTTGAAGAACAGGATCCGGTGGCTGAACTGGCCCTGAGCCGTTACGAAATGCGTCTGGCAAAATCGCTGGCGCACGTCGTGAATATTCTCGATCCGGACGTGATTGTGCTGGGGGGCGGGATGAGCAACGTTGACCGCTTGTACGCCACGGTGCCAAATCTTGTGAAGCAGTGGGTTTTCGGCGGCGAGTGTGAAACCCCGATCCGTAAAGCTGTCCACGGCGACTCCAGCGGCGTGCGCGGCGCGGCGTGGCTGTGGCCGGAATAAAAGCAAAACAGCAACGCAAGTTGCTGTTTTTGATGTTTGTACCCTCTCCCTGTGGGAGAGGGCCAGGGTGAGGGCACCAGACCGCAGCGACCCTTTATTCACCCCACAGCAAACTCCCTGTCCAGCCTGCTATACCCCAGCCCATTAATCTTCTTCACCTTAATCTGCACCGGTATGCGCTCTTTCATCGCCTCGACGTGGCTAATGACGCCGATGGTTTTCCCGGTAGCGTTCAGCGCGTCGAGCGCATCCAGTGCGGTATCCAGCGTTTCACTGTCGAGGGTGCCGAATCCTTCATCCAGGAACAGCGAATCGATTCGCGTTTTGTGGCTCACCAGATCGGAAAGCGCCAGCGCCAGCGCCAGGCTGACCAGGAAGCTCTCGCCGCCAGAGAGCGTGCGTGTATCGCGTACGGCATCCGCCTGCCAGGTGTCGACTACTTCCAGCTCCAGCGCATCGCTGGCTTTGCGCTGGAGCAGATAACGCCCGTGCAGGCGATTTAGCTGCTGGTTAGCAAGCCAGACGAGATTATCCAGCGTCAGCCCCTGAGCGAACTTACGGAACTTATCGCCGGTACTGGAGCCGATCAGCGCGTTCAGATAGCCCCAGTCGTCGGCCTGACGCGCGGCCTCTTCAATTTGCTGCATCAACGTCAGCTGATGCTGACGGTTGTCGCTGTCCTGCTTGAGCTGCTGGCGGATCTCGCCCTGATGCGTGGTGTTCTCGCGAAGCTGTTGCGCCAGCTGCTGCAGCTGGATTTGCAAAGTGGATGCATCGGCCTCGAGACCTTCCGGGCGCAGCGCAACATGCGCCTGTAGCTGCTGGTTCGCCTGGCCGGATAGCGCCGTGGCCTGCTGTATCTGGTTTTCCAACGACTGCTTCAGCTGTTCGAGGCCACGGAGGGTGTCATCATCCAGCAGGGCGGCAATGAACGCCTCCCTGTCGGCAAAACAGCTGGCAGAGAGCGCCGCGGAGAATTGGGTCTGCGACTGTTGCAGGCGCTCTTGCTCCAGCGCCTCCTGTTGCTGCTGGGCGGTAAGCTGGCTTTGCAGCGATACGCATTCATCGTGAATGGCGCGCCAGCCATCAGGAATGGCCGGTTCGGTCTCTTCGGTGTGGGTTGCCGGAAGTGTGTCGAGCAACGGCTTCAGAGCGTTGCTGCGTTCCACAAGCACGCCGTGCTGCGTTTGTTTTTCCTGCCACTGCGCGAATTCTCCTTCGCGGGCGTGCAGCCAGGCGGCTTCGTTCCCCTCTTCGGGAACGCTAAGCGACAGCGTGAGCAGGGTGTGTTCCAGCGTCTGGCGTATCGCCGTCAGCTGCTGCTGATACTGGCGCGCCTGCGCTTCCTGTTCGTTCAGCTGGTTTTGCAGGGTAAGACGCTGGCTGAGCTGATAAAGCTGGCGCTCATAGTGTTCCTGCTCGTTTATCCATGGCGCGATATCTTCCTGAATATTCAATGTGATATTCAGGGACGCGCAGATCTCAAGCCACTCTTTAGTGAGTGCTTGCTCTTCCTCAGACAGGGTCTGCACGTCGCCCGTCTCGCGCTGAATCTGCTGAGCCAGGGCATTAACCTGCCCCAGCACCAGCAGGCCTTCTTCTTTTAGCGCGGCCACCTCTTTTTCCAGCGCATCACGGCGGCGCTGGTTATCCGTCAGCTCAAGCGATTGATATTGCTCAATGGCGGGATGCTCGCAGGAACCGCACAGGGGACAAGGTTTGCCTGCCTCAAGCTGTGAACGATAGCTTTCCAGATCTTTAATTGTCGCTTCACGCTCGCACAGGGCCTTCAGATCCAGATAGTGCTGGTGTTTCTCTTTGTACTGCTGGCGGCGCAGCGTCAACGTTTCATTAAGTTTGCTCTGCTCCGCCTGAGCTTTCTGTACGCTTTCATTGCTCTGGCGCAGGCGCTTTTGCAGCGGCTGATAGCGAGCGTGTAGCGACGTCAGCCGCTGGCGCTGCGTGCGTGATCGGGACTGCTGCTCCATTGCCACGTTGACCTCATCCGCCGTCAGCGTGAGCGTATTTTCCGGCATGTCAGTCAGCTTGTTACGTAACTCAGTCATCCGCGCAGCGTGCGTGGCCAACTGGTTTTTATCGCGGTTAAGCTGTGAGAAGAGCGCGCGCCATCCGGCAATCTCCTGACCCAGCAGGCGATAACGCTCGTGCTCCACCAGCCACTGCGCCAGCGCCGTCAGTTCAGTATGAAGCTCGGCGTGGGTACGCAGGGCAGTATTACGGATCCGCGCGCGCAGCGCGGTTTTGGCTTGTAAGCGAGTATTTACTTCAATAATTCGCTGCTGGGTTTGCGTCAGACGCGCGGTTTGCTCCTGCTGGTGCGCCCAGAGCGGACGAAGCTGGGCGGCGGGCTGCGCAAGCTGGAGTTTTGCCAGCTCAGGCGCAGCGTCCGTCAGAGCCTGTTGTGCCTGCTGCTGCAATGCGGTGATGCGTTGTTGCTCGCGCACAAGCTCATCATGACGGGTAAGCCACTGAAAATGTTTCTGCTGGTTTTGCTGCTGTGCCAGCAACGTTTTCTCTTCGTCAGTAAGTGCCTGCAAACTTTGCTGTAATTGCTGCTGCTGTTCTTCACTCAGCAGCACGACGCCCGCTGCCTGCGCCTCGCACTTTTCCAGCAGGCTGCGGGCGGCTTTGTGTTTTTCAAACACCATGGCGGAAATCTGGCCGTAGATTTCGGTGCCGGTCAGCTCTTCCAGCAGCTCTGCGCGATCGCTCGGTTTGGCATTCAGGAAGGCGGCAAATTGCCCCTGTGAGAGCAACATTGAACGGGTAAAGCGGCCATAGTCCAGACCGGTGAGCGCGGCGGTTTGCTCCAGCTTGTCCGTGACTTTATCGGCGAGGATTTTGCCATCTTCGCAGCGGGCCAGCTCCACGCGCGGCGCCTGCAGGTTGCCGTCCGGCTGGTTGCGTGCCCGGTTCTGGCTCCAGAAGGCGCGGTAGGCGATACCTTTTACCTCAAACTCCACTTCCGCCAGACACTCGGCGGTATCTCGCGTCATCAGGTCGTTTTGTGCCTGGGAAACCTTACTCAGGCGCGGCGTTTCGTGATAAAGCGCCAGACAGAGGGCGTCGAGCAGGGTGGTTTTACCTGCGCCTGTGGCGCCGGTAATGGCAAACAGCCCGTTACTGGCAAAGGGTTCAGCGGTAAAGTCAATTTTCCACTCGCCCTTGAGGGAGTTGAGATTTTTCAGACGCAGGCTCAAAATTTTCATGCGTTTTCTTCCTCGTCATTGAGGGCATGCAGGGTATGGGTGAACAGTTCGCTGAGTCTTTCGCGCTTCGCGTCGTCAATATCCTCCTGCAAGAGCCTGCGCTCAAACACCTCTTCTACCCGCAACTCGCTGAGCGTTTCCCGCTGGGCGCTTAACAGAATTTTCTCGCGCTGCTCGCGGCTGCGGCGCACCAGTAAGACCTCTACCGGCAAGTCTTCCGTCAGCGCCTGGATTTTTCGCTGCATATCATGCAGGTAGTCATCCGTAGTGATTTCGATATCCAGCCAGACGGGGGGATTAAGCGCGGTGCCGCGCCACTGTTCAAGCTGAGCGGTGATGGCCTCCAGATCGCCTTTCAGCACCGCCAGCGGCTGGGTGACCGGCACCTCCAGCGTCTCGACGGCACTGAGTTTGCCCTCGCTGAAGCTCACCAGATGCACGGATTTGGCTTTGCCGGTTTCATCGAAACTGAGCGAAATAGGGGATCCGCAGTAGCGGATATGCTCGCAGCCGCCGATAACCTGGGCGCGGTGAATATGCCCGAGCGCAATGTAGTCCGCAGGCGGGAAGTTCTGCGCCGGAAAGGCGTCCAGCGTGCCGATATAGATGTCACGCACGGCGTCACTTTTACTGGCCCCAACGGTGGTGAGATGCCCGGTCGCAATCACCGGTATCGGCTGTTCGCCACGCAGGTTGCAGGCATCCGCGTGCTGCTGGTGATAATAGTCGGTGATGGCCTGTAATAAATGTTGCTGCTTTTCCGTGCCCGACAGTCCCGCCTGACTTTGTACGATATCGCGCGGGCGTAAAAAGGGGATCGGGCACAGCACCGCCCCCGGCGTACCGTCGCGTTTTTTCAGGATCTGCGGGGCATGCCCGGCGCTGGCGACGACGGTAGTATTGAGAAACGCCAGAATGTCGCGGGATTCATTGAGCGTTGCCACGGAGTCATGGTTACCGGCGACTATCACCAGATGACAGCCGGTCTGCTGCAAGTTCACCACGAAGCGGTTATACAGCTCGCGCGCATAGCTGGGGGGCGACCCCGTATCAAAGATGTCACCCGCGACAATAATCGCATCGACCTCGTGGGCCTGCGCCGTCTCCAGCAGCCAGTTCAGGAACGCTTCATGTTCAGCCGCACGGCTTTTGCTGTAAAAATTTTGACCGAGATGCCAGTCCGAGGTGTGAAGTATGCGCATAGCGGTTCCGTGGCAAAAATGAGAAAGCAGGATTATAAACGTTCAGAGAAGGGAAAATAACCGCTGTAATAAAACAACGGTTTGCCCGCTACCGTGGTAATGTTTTTCATAAATCTGTCATAAATCTGACGCATAATGGCGCCGAATTACAAACGTGTAACTTAATAAGATAAGACAGGGCAAAGTATGGCGAGACGTATTCTGGTCGTAGAAGATGAAGCTCCAATTCGTGAAATGGTGTGCTTCGTGCTCGAGCAAAATGGCTTCCAGCCGGTTGAAGCGGAAGATTATGACAGCGCAGTGAACCAGCTGAATGAACCCTGGCCCGATCTGATTCTGCTGGACTGGATGTTGCCTGGCGGCTCCGGACTGCAGTTTATCAAACACCTGAAGCGTGAGGCACTGACCCGCGACATCCCGGTTGTCATGCTCACGGCGCGCGGAGAGGAAGAGGATCGCGTGCGCGGACTAGAAACCGGCGCGGACGATTACATCACTAAACCGTTCTCCCCAAAAGAGCTGGTCGCCCGCATTAAAGCCGTGATGCGCCGTATTTCACCGATGGCGGTGGAAGAGGTGATAGAGATGCAGGGACTCAGCCTTGACCCTACCTCGCACCGCGTGATGACCGGCGAAAACCCCCTCGATATGGGCCCTACCGAATTTAAACTCCTGCACTTCTTTATGACTCACCCGGAACGCGTATACAGCCGCGAGCAGTTGCTGAATAACGTCTGGGGAACTAACGTGTATGTCGAAGACCGGACGGTTGACGTACATATTCGCCGCCTGCGAAAAGCGCTGGAACTGAGCGGCCACGATCGCATGGTACAGACGGTCCGCGGCACGGGTTATCGTTTTTCGACCCGTTTCTGAACAATGACAGGAGTGTGACGCGTGCTGGAACGTCTGTCATGGAAAAGGCTCGTCTTTGAACTGATCTTATGCTGTATTCCGGCCTTCCTTCTTGGGGCCTTTCTCGGACATCTGCCGTGGTTTCTGCTGGCGTCGGTCACCGGGCTGCTGATCTGGCATTTCTGGAACCTGCTGCGCCTCTCCTGGTGGCTGTGGGTTGACCGCAGTATGACCCCACCGCCGGGCAGCGGCAGCTGGGAGCCCCTGCTGTACGGCCTGCACCAGATGCAGATGCGTAATAAAAAGCGCCGTCGCGAGCTGGGTAGCCTGATTAAGCGTTTTCGCAGCGGGGCGGAGTCGTTGCCGGATGCGGTCATCCTGACCACTGAAGAAGGCACCATCTTCTGGTGTAACGGCCTGGCGCAACAGCTGCTGGGCCTTCGCTGGCCGGACGATAACGGTCAGAACATCCTTAACCTTTTACGCTATCCCGAATTCACGCTGTATCTGAAAAAGCGTGATTTTACCCGCCCGCACAATCTGAAGCTCAATAATGGTCGCCATCTGGAAATCCGCGTGATGCCTTACAGCGATAAGCAGTGGCTGATGGTGGCGCGCGATGTCACCCAAATGCACCAGCTTGAGGGCGCGCGCCGTAATTTCTTTGCGAACGTCAGCCACGAACTGCGTACTCCGTTGACCGTGCTTCAGGGCTATCTGGAGATGATGCAGGAGCAAACGCTGGAAGGTGCGCCGCGTGAAAAAGCGCTGCATACCATGCGCGAGCAAACGCATCGCATGGAAGGGCTGGTGAAGCAACTGCTCACGCTCTCGAAGATTGAAGCGGCGCCTACGCTTGCGCTGAATGACACGATAGATGTGCCGATGATGCTGCGGGTTGTGGAGCGTGAAGCGCAGACGTTAAGCCACAAAAAGCATCACCTGACCTTCGAGGTCGACAGCACGCTAAAGGTGCTGGGCAGTGAGGATGAGCTTCGTAGCGCCATATCCAACCTGGTGTACAACGCAGTGAACCATACGCCGGAAGGAACGGATATTATGGTGCGCTGGAACCGTACCCCTACGGGCGCCGAGTTTAGCGTGGAAGATAACGGGCCGGGGATCGCACCGGAGCATATCCCGCGTCTGACCGAACGCTTCTACCGCGTGGATAAAGCGCGGTCGCGGCAAACAGGGGGGAGCGGCCTGGGGCTGGCGATTGTGAAGCACGCGGTAAATCACCACGAAAGCCGACTTGATATTCAGAGTACGCTGGGGAAAGGAACCCGCTTCAGTTTCGTTATTCCGGAACGATTAATTGCCAAAAAGACCGCCTGAGGGCAGGTGTGTCATTTTCCCTTTCCACGGGTCAGCGTCTGCTGGCCCGTTTGCTTTGCAGTCAAGCGAAACGCGGATGAATAATATACGGCTGGGTGTTTTTTGTTCGCATGATTAGCCATGAGTTTTTCCTGTAAATAGCGTATTGTGCTGGCGTGTATTTTCATGCTGGCATATTGTTCTGGTTTTGAGATCCCACCTTGCCTTTAAACGTTATAAGCGTTTAAATTGCCCCCCCAGATACTGTCAGACCGACTGTATTTGCGTGGTAAATCGAAAAACTATTCTTCTCCACGCCAGGACGGGAGCATTTCCCGCTGAAATTGAGCAATTTTTCGGCTGTATCGTCCCGTCAGGGAAAACGAAAATCTCAATGTTTTCAACACCACATCCACAGGCAGTAAGGTTTTATGACCCATCACTTAAAATCGCGTGACATCATCGCGCTGGGCTTTATGACATTTGCGCTGTTCGTTGGCGCAGGCAACATTATTTTCCCTCCAATGGTTGGCTTACAGGCGGGTGAACACGTCTGGACCGCTGCGTTTGGTTTCCTGATTACTGCCGTGGGTCTACCGGTACTGACCGTCGTCGCGCTGGCGAAAGTCGGTGGCGGCGTGGACAGCCTCAGCACGCCGATTGGCAAAGTCGCAGGTGTTCTGCTGGCCACCGTCTGCTATCTGGCCGTGGGCCCGCTGTTTGCCACCCCGCGCACGGCGACCGTTTCCTTTGAAGTGGGGATTGCTCCGCTGACCGGCGACGGCCCGATGCCGCTGTTTATCTACAGCCTGGTCTACTTCGCGATTGTCATTCTGGTCTCCCTCTATCCGGGCAAACTGCTGGATACCGTGGGTAACTTCCTGGCGCCGCTGAAAATCATTGCCCTGATCGTTCTCGCCGTGGCCGCTATCATCTGGCCAGCAGGCCCGATCAGCGACGCAATGGACGCCTATAAAAACGCCGCGTTCTCTAACGGTTTTGTGAACGGCTACCTGACGATGGATACGCTGGGCGCAATGGTGTTTGGTATTGTTATCGTTAACGCCGCGCGTTCCCGCGGTGTGACCGAAGCGCGTCTGCTGACCCGCTATACCATCTGGGCTGGCCTGATGGCTGGTGTGGGTCTGACGCTGCTGTATCTGGCGCTGTTCCGCCTGGGCTCTGATAGCGCCATGCTGGTTGATCAGAACGCGAACGGTGCAGCTATTCTGCACGCTTACGTCCAGCACACCTTCGGTGGTGCGGGCAGTATGCTGCTGGCGGCGCTGATTTTCCTGGCGTGTCTGGTGACCGCAGTGGGCCTGACCTGCGCCTGTGCTGAGTTCTTTGCGCAGTATCTGCCGCTCTCTTACCGCACCCTGGTGTTTATCCTCGGTATCTTCTCCATGGCGGTGTCCAACCTCGGTCTGAGCCACCTGATTCAGGTCTCTATTCCGGTGCTGACGGCCATCTATCCGCCGTGCATCGTGCTGGTGGTGCTGAGCTTCACCCGTCCGTGGTGGAATAACTCCTCACGAATTATTGCGCCAGCCATGTTTATCAGCCTGATTTTTGGTATCCTTGACGGGATTAAAGCATCAGCGTTCGCCGCGATTCTGCCCGCCTGGACACAGCGTCTGCCGCTGTCCGAGCAGGGCCTGGCCTGGCTGATGCCTACCGTTGTTGCACTGGTTCTGGCGATTATCTGGGACCGTGCTGCAGGGCGCCAGGTTGCATCTAACGCCCATTAATCAACGGCAACAAACTGTTTAACCACGGGGCTTAAGGCCCCGTGGTTTTTTGTTTTTTCGTGTTGAATGGCAAGATTTTAATGGAAAGCACTAACAAACTTAAACGTGGTCTCAGCACACGCCACATCCGCTTTATGGCGCTGGGCTCTGCGATTGGTACCGGTCTTTTTTATGGCTCGGCAGATGCCATCAAAATGGCCGGTCCAAGCGTTCTGCTGGCCTACATCATTGGCGGCGTGGCGGCGTATATCATCATGCGCGCCCTCGGAGAGATGTCGGTTCACAATCCTTCTGCCAGTTCGTTCTCGCGCTATGCGCAGGAAAACCTCGGACCGCTGGCCGGGTTTATCACTGGCTGGACCTACTGCTTTGAAATTTTGATTGTGGCCATTGCCGATGTGACGGCGTTTGGTATCTATATGGGCGTCTGGTTCCCGACGGTGCCGCACTGGATCTGGGTGCTGAGCGTGGTGCTGCTCATCTGCGCCGTCAACCTGATGAGCGTGAAGGTGTTCGGCGAACTTGAGTTCTGGTTCTCCTTCTTCAAGGTCGCCACCATAATCATCATGATTGTGGCCGGTTTTGGCATCATCCTCTGGGGGATTGGCAACGGCGGTCAGCCGACCGGGATCCATAACCTCTGGAGCAACGGGGGCTTCTTCAGCAACGGCTGGCTCGGGATGGTGATGTCGCTGCAGATGGTGATGTTCGCCTACGGCGGTATTGAAATTATTGGTATCACCGCCGGGGAAGCGAAAGACCCTGAGAAATCCATTCCACGTGCCATCAACTCCGTGCCGATGCGTATTCTGGTGTTCTATGTGGGCACGCTGTTCGTGATTATGTCCATCTACCCATGGAACCAGGTCGGTACCAACGGTAGCCCGTTTGTGCTGACCTTCCAGCATATGGGCATTGCGTTTGCTGCCAGCATTCTGAACTTCGTGGTGCTGACCGCGTCGCTTTCCGCGATCAACAGTGACGTCTTTGGCGTGGGCCGTATGCTACACGGCATGGCGGAGCAGGGCAGTGCGCCGAAGGTGTTCGCTAAAACCTCCCGCCGCGGCACGCCGTGGGTGACGGTGGTGGTCATGACCGTTGCGCTGCTGTTCTCGGTTTACCTGAACTACATCATGCCGGAGAACGTCTTCCTGGTGATTGCGTCGCTGGCGACCTTCGCGACCGTGTGGGTGTGGATCATGATCCTGCTGTCGCAGATTGCGTTCCGCCGTCGCCTGTCGCCGGAAGAGGCGAAAGCGCTGAAGGTTAAAGTCCCGGGTGGCGTTGCAACAACCGTCGTCGGGCTGATCTTCCTGGTGTTTATCATTGGCCTGATTGGCTACCATCCGGATACCCGTATTTCCCTCTACGTGGGCTGTGCGTGGATCGTCCTGCTGCTGGTTGGCTGGGTGTTAAAATGCCGCCGCGATCGCCAACTGGCAGAAGCGCAGTAATTTTTTTTATTCCCTCTCCCTGTGGGAGAGGGTTAGGGTGAGGGCTTCAGGCCGCACTGATCCCTCCTCCCCCGTCCTCCTCCCCCAATAAATCACGTCATGGTGAGCTATCCTTAACCACCCTGTGGCAAGGTGACGTCAATTTCATCAGAGGGGATTCGTGATGTTAAATGCCTGGCACCTTCCGGTTGCCCCATTTGTTAAGCAAAACAAAGACAACCTTGTGATTACGCTCTGGCTGGCGGGGGAAAATCAGCCTGAACGCGTGACGCTCCGCGCCGAAATTGATAATGAAGAGACCGGGCTGAAAATGCACAAGCTGCGCAGCCAGCCGCAGCCGGGGATCACCGCCTGGCGGGCGAATATCGATTTGCGTAGCGGGCAGCCGCGCCGCCGTTATAGCTTCAAGCTGCTGTGGAACCATCGTCAGCTGTGGTTTACCCCGCAGGGGTTTAGCCGGTTCCCGCCCGCACGGCTGGAACAGTTTGCCGTTGATTATCCGGATAGCGGACCGCAGTGGGTTAACGATCAGGTCTTTTACCAGATTTTCCCGGACCGCTTTGCGCGTAGCGAAAAACGAACTGCCGACCAGGATAAGATCTATCACCACCACGCGGCTGGCCACGACATTATCCTGAAAAAATGGGATGAGCCGGTGACGGCGCAGGCGGGCGGCTCGACGTTTTACGGCGGCGATCTCGACGGCATCAGCGAAAAGCTGCCGTACCTGAAAAAACTGGGCGTGACGGCGCTGTACCTCAACCCGGTGTTTAAAGCCCCGAGTGTACATAAATACGATACACAGGATTATCGCCACGTTGACGCGCAGTTTGGCGGGGACGAGGCACTGCTGCGCCTGCGAGAGAACACCCTTAAGGAAGGCATGCGCCTGATTCTGGACGGCGTGTTTAACCACAGCGGAGATTCGCACGCCTGGTTTGACCGTCATAACCAGTCGATGGGCGGAGCATGTCATAATCCGGACTCGCCGCAGCGTGACTGGTACAGCTTTAATGAGGAGGGGCATGCCCTGGACTGGCTGGGCTACCCCAGTCTGCCGAAGCTGGATTTCCAGTCATCAACGCTGGTTAATGAGATTTACGGCGGCGAAGACAGCATCGTCCGCCACTGGCTGAACGCACCGTGGAATATGGACGGCTGGCGTCTGGACGTCGTACATATGCTGGGTGAAGCGGGTGGGGCGCGAAATAACCTGCAGCACGTCGGCGGGATCACGCGCTCGGCAAAAGCGGCCCGGCCTGAAGCGTTCGTGTTTGGCGAACACTTTGGCGACGCGCGGCAGTGGCTGCAAAACGATGCCGAAGATGCGGCGATGAACTATCGCGGTTTTACCTTCCCGCTATGGGGATTCCTGGCGAATACCGATATCTCCTACGATCCGAACCACATTGACGCCGAAACCTGCGCAGCGTGGATGGATAACTACCGCGCCGGGCTGTCTCATCAGCAGCAGCTGAGGATGTTTAACCAGCTTGATAGTCACGATACCGCACGCTTTAAATCCCTGCTCGGCAAGGATGTGGCGCGTCTGCCGCTGGCGGTCACCTGGCTCTTCACCTGGCCGGGCGTACCGTGTATCTACTACGGAGATGAAGTGGGACTGGACGGCAACAACGATCCGTTCTGTCGCAAAACCTTCCCGTGGGCGCCGGAAAAACAGGACAAGGTGCTGTTCAGCCTCTATCAGCGGCTGGCGAAGCTGCGTAAACAGAGCCTCGCCCTGCGCTACGGCGGCTGCCAGGTGGTGTACGCCCACGATAACGTGGTGGTCTTTGTCCGCGTCTATAACCAGCAGCGCGTGCTGGTGGCTATCAACCGGGGCGAGGCTTGTGAAGTGGTGCTGGATGATTCCCCGCTGTTGAAGGTGGCTACGTGGAAGAATAAAGAGGGCAAGGCGACGATTCAGGACGGCGTGCTGGCGCTGCCGGCGATATCCGCGACGATCTGGGTCGGCAGCTAACGCGACGGTAAATGTTTCCACCTTTAAGATGGCGCAAATGCAACGATTTGTGTCAATCTTAACGAATAGTTTACGGTGAAGGTGGAAACATGGACGAGCTCTACATCCTTGGCTGTTTGTTACTGGTTTTTGCGCTGGTGGTTGCGCCCGTGCTTGCGGTTATTGGCTTTAATCGGAGCACGGCGGCGCGGCAGGAGATCGCCAGGCTTCGCCAGCGCATTGAAGCGCTTGAGCAGCGTGGTGCCGCTGAGATAGCGTCGGAGACGGCGCAGACCGCCGCGCCGGTGGTTGTGACCGCGCCAGTGGTTGAGCACACTCCCGCACCTGTCGACCCCTGGCGTCCGGACGCCAGCGTGCCCAGGGCAGAACCCGCTCCCGTTTCCGCTCCTGCCCCTGCGGCAAAACAGCCATCCGTCTTTGGCGGCATACTGACGTCGCTGGTGCGCTGGTTTATGCAGGGAAATCCGCTGGCGAAGCTGGGGATCCTGCTGCTTTTCCTCGGTCTCTCTTTCCTGCTGCGCTATACCGTCGAACATTCCCTGTTCCCGCTTGAGCTGCGCCTGGTGGCGACGGCGCTGTTTGCCATCATTCTGCTGGCGATTGGCTGGCGACTGCGGCATAAGCAGCCGGTTTATGCGCTTATCTTACAGGGTGGGGCGACGGGCATTCTTTACCTGACGGTCTTTGGTGCCTTCCGGCTCTGGCAAATGTTGCCGATGACGCTGGCTTTTGCGCTGCTGGTAGCGATTTGCGCCGCGAGCGTCGGGCTGGCCGTGCTGCAGAAGGCCTTGAGCCTGGCCATGCTGGCGAGCCTCGGCGGGTATCTCGCACCGCTGCTTCTGTCTACCGGAGGCGGCAACTTTGTGGCGCTGTTCTCTTTCTATCTCCTGCTTTCCATCGGTATTCTCGCCATCAGCATCTGGCAGCACTGGCGCGAGCTCAATCTGCTCGGTCTGCTTTTTACGTTTGGCGTGGGTGGCCTCTGGGGGCTGAGCGACTATCAGCCTGAACACTATTGGGTGTGCCAGCTGTTCCTGATTGCCAATACGCTGATATTCGGCGTGCTGTGCGTGGCGCTGTCGCTGCGGGCGCAAGAAAAAGGGAAACAGATTATTGACGGCGTACTGCTGTTTGCTCCGCCGCTGATTGGCTTCGGGATGCAGTACGGCATGACCCGGCACTGGGAATATGGCCCGGCGCTGAGCGCGCTCGGATATGGGGCATTTTATCTTTCCCTTGCGTTCCTCGCGCTGCGGCGCTATCCGTCCATCGGACGACCACTGGTCATGGCGGCGCTGGCCATCGGCGGCGGGTTCGCTACGCTCGCCATTCCGCTGGCACTCTCGGCGCGCTGGACGGCGATGGCCTGGGCGCTGGAGGGGCTGGGTATCCTCTGGCTGGGCATGCAGCAGAACCAGCGTAGTATGAGCTATAGCGGGACGGCGCTGCTGGTGCTGGCACTCGGCAGCGCGCTGTGGGTGCAAATGGACGGCGTGACGTCGCTGAGCCTTCTCCTTATCTTCGCCATCCTCAGCCTTTGCTGGCTGGCTGGGGCGTGGCTATGGCGCAAAAGTATTCTGCCGGTCAGTTGGGCGTTGTTGGCAGGCGGCCTGTTGTTCTGGATCGTGGCGCTATTGGGGGCCTCGCAACGGGTGCTGAAACAAGAATTACCTGTTCTGGCAGGCGTGCTGGCGCTCTCGGCCGTCTCGGTCTGGGGCTGGCGCCAGGCTGCCGCTCGTCTGGCGTGGCGGGAGCTGGATGCCAGCAAATGGCTGCTGTGGCCACTGATGCTGGTGATGGTGGTTTACCAGCTTTTGCATCAGCAGATCGTTGCCGCTGGCTGGTCAAATCTGGCCTGGTGCATTGCACTTCCTGCCGCATTGATGCTGCTGCGACGTGACGGTGAAAGACTGCTGCCGCGCATCGCGATGGGGCTGCACCTGACGCTTTGCTGGATGATTTTACTGGCGCTGGCGGCTGAGCTTTACTGGTTTGCTCGCGCGCTACCGTGGGGCATGGCGGCGTGGGGCAGTGGACTGGCGATGGCGGCTGGGGGCGGCGTGATAATGGCGCTTTCCGCGGCGGTGCGTCGCCGCGCGTGGCCGTTCGGGGAGTGGCCTGCGCTCTATACCTGCCTGGCGCCGATCCCTGTCGTCGTGGCGCTGCTGGTGCTGCTGGTCGTGACCAATTTCCAGGACGGCGTCGTTTACCGGCAAACCTGGCTGCCGCTGGTGAACCCGCTTGAGGAAGGCGCGGCATTCGCGCTGCTGGGGCTGGTGGTCTTTTATCGGGCAGTGGATCGCTACTATCCCGCGTTGCTTGCTCAGGCTCGCCCGTGGCCTGCCGTTGCTATCATGGCGTTTGGCTTCTGGTGGCTTAACGGGGCGCTGATGCGCGCCCTGGCCTGGTATGGGGATGTGGCCTGGAATATGGCGTCGCTGTGGGATTCGCGGCTTATCCAGACCACGTTTGCCCTGTTCTGGATGCTGATCGCGCTGGTGGTCATGGTCCATGCTACCCGCCTGGCCTCCCGCCAGGAGTGGCTCTGCGGGGCCGCCTTGCTGGGGGTCGTGATGGTTAAACTGATGCTGGTGGACAGCGCAGGCGGAGGCGGCCTGTCCCGTGCCGTGGCATTTATCGGCGTGGCGATACTGGTCCTGATCGTGGGGTATTTCTCGCCACTACCGCCTAAAACTGGAGATGAAAAATGAAATGGATGAAAGCGGTAGTCTGTACCACGCTGCTGGCGCTATCGGGCATGGCGTTCTGCGACGAGATGCAAACGGAATCGCCGCGGGATTATGCCTTTGGTCGTTCACTGGAAACGTCGGTTCCTTCCCAGTGGTATCGGGTGTTGCTGCCGCTCGCCGTCTATGAACAGAGTACCTCCCCGAATCTGGACGATGTCCGCGTCTTTAATCAGTCGGGTGAGCCGGTTCCCTTCAGCCTGGTCACCGCGACGCGCCCGCAGGTGGTGGCGCAATACACGGCGCTGCGTCTTTTTCCTCTGGACGCCTCACCGCTTGCCGCGGCGCCAGATGCCGGTGAGAGCAATAAGATCCTGCTCCGTTCCGGAAATGGCGTTGAGATTGTGCTCGAAGGGCAGAAAGCTGCCGTGGCCGGGCAACATTATCTGCTGACCTTGCCAGAGCAGGCGACGGGTGAGATGGCTATATCCCAGCTGCAGCTGCTCTGGAATCCCCCTCAGACGTCGTGGCAGGGAACGGCGTCGGTCTATTACAGCGAGGATTTGAAGCGCTGGTATACCCTACGCGAGGATATGCCCTTGCTGGACGTCGTCAGTGGCCAGGATCGCCTTAAGCTCGATCGGATCGATACCGATACGGTTTTATCTCCTGATGCGAATCGCTATCTCATGGTGGTGCTGAATGCGCAAAGCCAGGGCATGACCTTGACCGGCGTAAACGCGATCAGCGCCCCTGCGCAGATGGCTCCGGAAGCGATCGACCTGGAGGGGGAAGGGGAACAGCCATCGACAAGCGAAGCGCAGTGGCACTGGGCGCACCCGCAGCCATTGAGCGCGGTCAGCTTCTTGCTGAATGGCGACGGCGTTCTGCCCGTGGAGATCGCGTGGCGAAGTACGGAAAAAGACACATGGCACCCCCTGAAAAAAGAGGTTCTTTACCGCCTGGAGGGCAAAACGTCTGCGCCGGTTTCGCTTAACGGAGAGCGGGTCCAGGCGGTAAAAATCACGACGCTGAATGCGCGTCTGCCTGAATACCTTCCGAACGTCATAGGGCATCGCGACCGCGTTGATCTGGTGTTTAACGCGCAGGGGAAAGCACCGTACGTGCTCGCCTGGGGAAACGGGGCGGCAAAACCAGCAAACCTGGAGCCAGACATGCTGATCCCCGCCGACCTGCGCAAAACCTATGATATGGCGAATCTGCCGCAGGCCGATATTGTGGATGATGTCGCGTTGGGCGGTGAGGCGCGTTTAACCGCCACTTCTGCGGGCGAGCAGGAGAGCCGGATGAACGCGCTGCTGGTGTGGAGCGTGCTGATTGTGGGCGTGATCCTGCTGGCGCTCATGGCCTGGCGTATCTGGCGAGAGACGCAGCGTAAAGCATAAAAAAAGGCCCGCGTGTGCGGGCCTTCTTCGTAAACCGTGCCGATTACAGGCTGGATACGTTCTCAGACAGGTATTTTGCTACGCCGTCTGGGGAAGCAGCCATACCTTCTTTACCTTTTTCCCACTGAGCCGGGCACACTTCGCCGTGCTCTTCGTGGAACTGCAGCGCGTCAACCATGCGCAGCATTTCGTCGATGTTACGACCCAGCGGCAGATCGTTAACAACCTGGTGACGAACGATGCCGTTTGCGTCGATCAGGAAAGAACCGCGCAGTGCAACGCCAGCGTCCGGATGTTCGATACCGTAAGCCTGCTGGATTTCGCGTTTGATGTCCGCAACCATTGCGTATTTCACCGCACCGATGCCGCCTTTGTCGACAGGGGTGTTACGCCATGCGTTGTGTACAAATTCAGAGTCGAAGGAGACGCCAACCACTTCCACGCCACGCTTCTGGAATTCTTCATAACGTTTGTCGAAGGCGATCAGCTCAGACGGGCAAACGAAGGTGAAGTCCATTGGCCAGAAGAACAGAACGGTCGCTTTACCGTTGGTGTGCTGTTTGAAGTTGAAGTTTTCAACGATTTCACCGTTGCCCAGAACTGCTGCAGCTGTAAAATCCGGAGCCGGACGAGTTACCAGAACCATATGATTCTCCTGTAGATACTAAGGTTATTTGGAACGCAACGCGAGCCAGTATAGAGAGTGTTCATGGATAAGACAAAGAGGTGGTGACAATCGTTCCGCCAGCTTTTACCTATCAATGTAAATCTGTCACAGCTGTTTGTTTTTCGCTTGCGCCATCATGCGCGGATAGAACTGCCAGAATTGCGTCTCCAGCGCGTCATAGTGTGCATCCAGGTCATACCAGGAGTCACGCAGCGCATCCAGACGCGGCCGGCGGCTGGCCATGCCATTCAGGACGTTCTGGATAAAAGCCATCTCACCATAGCGCTCCAGCCAGCGTTCTGACCACAAATAGTTGTTCAGATTGACAAAGCGCGGCGGTGAGTCGGGCAAAATGACCGACACCTGTGCATGGGCGTAGCGCACAAACTCTGGCAACGGTAGCGACGGGGAGAGCTGTTCCCAGTGGCGAGACAGGAAATGGTCCCACATCACATCCAGCGTGATCGGCGCAACGCGGCGCGTCTCAGGGCGGAACCACGCTTTGGCTTCCGTGACCTCGGGCAGGTTATCGGTGATGACATCAATGCGGCGGTGCATAAAGATGCCGTCGACAACCTCAGGGGAATAGTCTTCTGCAGGGTTACCGCGCACGAAATCGGCCAGCAAATTGCCGGAAAGGGAGCTGTCAGCGAGGTGAGCGAGATGCAGGTGAGCGAGAAAATTCATGCGTTTTATTTGTCCGGGGGCGGCTAATTGTTGCAGCAAAAGGGTGTGAGCACTAGACTATGCCGCCTGTTTTTAAGTCACGAGTATACGTCATGCGCGTCGCCGATTTCTCCTTTGAACTACCTGAATCCCTGATTGCTCACTATCCCATGCCTGAGCGCAGCAGCTGTCGCTTACTGTCGCTGGATGGGCCAACGGGCGAGCTGACGCACGGTACTTTCACCGATTTGCTCGACAAGCTCAACCCTGGCGATCTGCTGGTCTTTAACAACACCCGTGTGATCCCGGCGCGTCTGTTTGGCCGTAAGGCCAGCGGCGGCAAGATTGAAGTGCTGGTCGAACGTATGCTCGATGATAAACGTATTCTGGCACATATTCGCGCCTCTAAAGCGCCGAAGCCGGGCGCAGAACTGCTGCTGGGCGATGACGAGAGCATTAAAGCGACCATGACCGCGCGTCACGACGCGCTGTTTGAGGTGGAATTCCAGGACGAGCGCACGGTCCTCGATATCCTTAACGCCATCGGCCATATGCCGCTGCCACCGTATATTGAACGCCCGGACGAAGAGGCCGACCGCGAGCTGTACCAGACCGTCTACAGCCAGAAACCTGGCGCGGTCGCGGCGCCGACGGCGGGCCTGCACTTTGATGAACCGCTGCTGGAAAAACTGCGCGCGAAGGGCGTTGAGATGGCGTTCGTGACGCTGCACGTCGGCGCGGGTACGTTCCAGCCGGTACGCGTAGACAGCATTGAAGACCACATCATGCACTCTGAGTATGCCGAAGTGCCTCAGGAGGTGGTGGACGCGGTGCTGGCGGCGAAAGCGCGCGGAAACCGCGTGGTTGCGGTAGGCACGACTTCAGTCCGTTCGCTGGAGAGCGCTGCACAGGCCGCGAAAACGGGTCTCATCGAGCCGTTCTTTGGCGATACGCAGATCTTTATCTACCCGGGCTACCAGTACAAAGTCATTGATGCGCTGGTGACCAACTTCCATCTGCCTGAATCGACGCTGATTATGCTGGTTTCCGCGTTTGCGGGTTATCAGCATACGATGAATGCTTACAAGTCTGCGGTAGAACAAAAATATCGCTTTTTTAGCTACGGGGACGCGATGTTTATCACGTACAATCCGCAGGCTTTGAATGAGCGTGTCGGGGAATAAGTCCGCGGCACCGTATGACAACGTTGGACTGTTTTTCTGACGTCGGAGAAAAAATGAAATTTGAACTCGATACCACCGATGGCCGCGCGCGTCGCGGTCGTCTGGTGTTTGATCGCGGCGTGGTGGAAACCCCCGCATTTATGCCTGTGGGTACGTACGGCACCGTAAAAGGGATGACGCCGGAAGAAGTTGAAGCCACTGGCGCACAGATTATCCTCGGTAACACCTTCCACCTGTGGCTGCGCCCGGGTCAGGAGATCATGAAGCTGCACGGTGACCTGCACGACTTCATGCAGTGGAAAGGCCCAATCCTGACCGATTCCGGCGGTTTCCAGGTCTTCAGCCTGGGGGATATCCGCAAGATCACCGAGCAGGGCGTTCACTTCCGTAACCCGATCAACGGCGATCCGATTTTCCTCGATCCAGAAAAGTCGATGGAGATTCAGTACGATCTCGGTTCTGACATCGTGATGATCTTCGACGAATGTACGCCATACCCGGCTGACTGGGACTACGCGAAACGCTCTATGGAGATGTCTCTGCGTTGGGCGAAGCGTAGCCGCGACCGTTTTGACTCCCTTCAGAACAAAAATGCGCTGTTCGGCATTATCCAGGGCAGCGTTTACGAAGATTTACGCGATATCTCCGTTAAAGGTCTGGTAGAGATAGGTTTTGATGGCTACGCTGTCGGCGGTTTGGCTGTGGGTGAGCCGAAGGAAGATATGCACCGCATTCTGGAGCATGTCTGTCCGCAAATCCCGGCGGATAAACCACGATACCTGATGGGTGTGGGTAAACCAGAAGATCTGGTGGAAGGCGTACGTCGCGGCATCGATATGTTCGACTGCGTCATGCCAACCCGTAACGCACGTAACGGTCATCTGTTCGTGACTGACGGCGTGGTGAAAATCCGTAACGCGAAGCATAAGAGTGACACCAGCCCGCTCGATTCCGAGTGCGATTGCTATACCTGTCGCAATTATTCCCGCGCGTATCTGCATCATCTCGATCGTTGCAACGAGATTTTGGGCGCGCGTCTCAATACCATTCATAATCTTCGTTATTATCAGCGCTTAATGGCTGGTTTACGTAAGGCTATCGAAGAGGGTAAATTAGAGAGCTTCGTGACCGATTTCTACCAACGTCAGGGGCGGGATGTTCCACCGTTGAACGTTGATTAATTTTAATAATGAGGGAATTTGAATGAGCTTTTTTATTTCTGATGCGGTAGCGGCAACAGGTGCTCCGGCGCAGGGCAGCCCGATGTCTCTGATCCTGATGCTGGTTGTGTTCGGTCTGATCTTCTACTTCATGATCCTCCGCCCACAGCAGAAGCGTACCAAAGAGCACAAAAAGCTGATGGACTCCATCGCGAAAGGCGATGAAGTGCTGACCAACGGTGGTCTGGTCGGTCGCGTAACCAAAGTGGCTGAAAGTGGCTACATTGCAATCGCCCTGAACGACACCACTGAAGTGGTTATCAAACGTGACTTCGTAGCTGCCGTTCTGCCGAAAGGCACCATGAAGGCGCTGTAATCCCAACTTTTCCCAAAGGGAACTGCCGTGTTAAACCGTTATCCTTTGTGGAAGTACATCATGCTGGTCGTCGTGATTCTCGTCGGCCTGCTGTACGCGCTTCCCAACCTGTATGGTGAGGATCCGGCCGTTCAAATCACTGGCGCGCGCGGTGTCGCCGCCAGTGAGCAAACGCTGATCCAGGTCCAGAAAACGTTACAAGAAGAAAAAATTACCGCTAAGTCTGTGGCTCTGGAAGAGGGTGCAATTCTTGCTCGCTTCGACACCACCGACACGCAGCTCCGCGCTCGCGAAGCGCTGATGGGCGTGCTGGGTGACAAATATGTCGTGGCGCTTAACCTTGCTCCTGCAACCCCGCGTTGGCTGGCTGCGCTGAACGCAGAGCCAATGAAACTGGGTCTTGACCTGCGTGGTGGTGTTCACTTCCTGATGGAAGTGGATATGGATACCGCGCTCGGCAAGCTGCAGGAACAGAATATCGACAGCCTGCGCAGCGATCTGCGCGACAAAGGCATCCCTTACACTACCGTGCGTAAAGAAGATAACTACGGCATGAGCATCACGTTCCGCGACAGTGCGGCGCGCGATCAGGCTGTAGATTACCTGACCCAACGTCACCGTGACCTGGTGATCACCTCTCAGGGCAGCAACCAGCTGCGCGCGGTGATGACCGATGCGCGTCTGAAAGAAGCGCGTGAATATGCCGTTCAGCAGAACATCAACATTCTGCGTAACCGTGTAAACCAACTGGGCGTGGCTGAGCCGCTGGTACAGCGTCAGGGTGCTGACCGTATCGTGGTTGAACTGCCGGGTATTCAGGACACTGCGCGTGCGAAAGAGATTCTGGGTGCGACCGCAACGCTGGAATTCCGTCTGGTTAACGCTAACGTCGATCAGTCCGCTGCTGCCGCAGGCCGTATTCCGGGTGACTCCGAAGTGAAACAGACCCGCGAAGGTCAGCCTGTTGTGCTGTACAAACGCGTCATTCTGACCGGTGACCATATTACCGACTCCACTTCCAGCCAGGACGAATACAACCAGCCGCAGGTTAATATCTCGCTGGATAGCGCGGGTGGTAACATCATGTCTAACTTCACCAAGGACAACATCGGTAAACCGATGGCCACCCTGTTTGTGGAGTACAAAGACAGCGGTAAGAAAGATGCCAACGGTCGTGCAGTGCTGGTGAAAGAGGAAGAGGTGATTAACATCGCCAATATCCAGTCTCGTCTGGGTAACAGCTTCCGTATTACCGGTATTAGCAACCCGAACGAAGCGCGTCAGCTCTCTCTGCTGCTGCGTGCCGGTGCGCTGATTGCGCCAATTCAGATTGTTGAAGAACGTACCATTGGTCCAACGCTGGGGATGCAGAACATCCAACAGGGTCTGGAAGCGTGTCTGGCCGGTCTGGTGGTCTCTATCCTCTTCATGATCTTCTTCTATAAGAAGTTTGGTCTGATTGCGACCAGTGCGCTGGTCGCCAACCTGGTGCTGATCATCGGCATTATGTCCCTGCTGCCAGGGGCGACGCTGACCATGCCGGGGATTGCGGGTATCGTTCTGACCCTTGCGGTGGCGGTCGACGCCAACGTACTGATTAACGAACGTATCAAAGAAGAGTTGAGCAACGGTCGCTCTGTTCAGCAGGCGATTGACGAAGGTTATAAAGGCGCGTTCAGCTCTATTTTCGATGCGAACGTAACAACACTGATTAAGGTTCTTATCCTGTATGCAGTGGGTACTGGCGCGATCAAAGGCTTTGCGATTACTACCGGTATCGGTGTCGCAACGTCAATGTTTACCGCTATTGTCGGCACCCGTGCCATCGTGAACCTGCTGTACGGCGGCAAGCGCGTCAAAAAGCTGTCTATCTGAGGAGTGCGTTGTGGCACAGGAATATACTGTTGAACAATTGAACCATGGCCGTAAAGTCTGGGACTTTATGCGCTGGGACTACTGGGCCTTCGGCATTTCAGGTTTACTGCTGATTCTGTCCATCGTCGTTATGGGCGTGAAAGGCTTTAACTGGGGTCTGGATTTCACCGGTGGTACGGTTATCGAGATCTCCCTGGAAAAACCGGTCGATATGGACCAGATGCGTCTGTCTCTGCAGAAAGCGGGCTTTGAAGAGCCGCTGCTGCAGAACTTCGGCAGCAGCCGTGACATCATGGTGCGTATGCCGCCGGTACACGATGCTAACGGCAGCCAGGAGCTGGGCAGTAAGGTTGTTAACGTGATTAACGAAACAACCAGCCAGAACGCGGCGGTCAAGCGTATTGAGTTTGTCGGCCCGAGCGTGGGTGCGGACCTGGCGCAGACCGGTGCAATGGCGCTGCTGGTGGCGCTGATCTCCATCCTGGTGTACGTCGGTTTCCGCTTCGAGTGGCGACTGGCGGCCGGGGTGGTTATCGCCCTGGCGCACGACGTGGTGATCACCATGGGGGTTCTGTCGCTGTTCCACATTGAGGTTGACCTGACAATCGTGGCATCCCTGATGTCCGTTATCGGTTACTCACTGAACGACAGTATCGTGGTATCTGACCGTATCCGTGAAAACTTCCGTAAGATCCGTCGCGGTACGCCGTACGAAATCTTTAACGTGTCGTTGACCCAGACGCTGCACCGTACCCTGATCACCTCCGGTACCACTTTGATGGTGATCCTGATGCTGTTCCTGTTCGGTGGCCCGGTACTGGAAGGCTTCTCGCTGACCATGCTGATTGGTGTCTCCATCGGTACGGCGTCGTCTATCTACGTCGCATCCGCACTGGCACTGAAACTCGGCATGAAGCGCGAGCACCTGCTCCAGCAGAAGGTTGAGAAAGAAGGGGCGGATCAGCCGTCCATTCTGCCGTAAGGCGTCGAATAGCGTGTTATCGAAATCCCGGTCGGTTGACCGGGATTTTTTTTATCTGCTCCTGACAAACACTCCTGACAGTATGCTGTCAGGAGCCCTGTCGTAGACTCTTTTCGAACCCCAACAACAGTCAGGAGGATGTATGAAAAGTGTGATTAACTGGTTTGAAATTCCCGTGGTAGATATGGATCGCGCCATCAAATTTTATGAGCCAGTCATGCAGGTACAGCTGAGACGTGAGAAAATGGACATGGCAGAGCTCGCGGTATTCCCGCATGACGATCCGGCCACCGGCGGCGCGCTGGCAAAATTTGAGGGTGTTTCGCCGTCGCAGCAGGGCGCTATTATCTATCTGCATACGGATAACCTGGCGGCTACGCTCGATCGCATTGCCTCCGCGGGCGGCGAGTGCGTGTTTGGCCCACTGGAACTGCCGGATGGTATTGGCACCATTGCTTTGTTTATCGACAGCGAAGGTAACCGCGTCGGCCTCCATCAACCTGCCTGAGAGCGTAATAAGATATGACCCGACGCGCTGACCGTTTGTTTCAGATTGTGCAGATCCTGCGGGGCAGGCGTCTGACGACGGCAGCGCATCTGGCGGACAGGCTTGGCGTCTCCGAGCGCACGGTCTACCGCGATATCCGCGATCTGTCGCTCTCCGGCGTGCCGGTGGAAGGCGAAGCGGGAAGCGGATACCGGCTGATGTCGGGTTTTGATCTGCCGCCTCTGATGCTGACAAATAAGGAGTCTGAGGCGCTGATCGTCGCAATTCGCCTGCTCAAGACCTGGGGAGGAGAATCGCTGTCGCGCGAGCTGGAGTCGGCCCAGGAGAAAGTGCTGGCGATCCTGCCTGAGGAGAGTCGTCGAAAGGCGGAGCAGACGCGGATTTATGCCCCGGATTTCTGCATGCAAAGCCACTCCTGCAGCGATTTTGACATGATTCATCAGGCAATTTCCGCCCAGCACGTGCTGGCGTTGCATTACCGTGATGAAGCCGGGCAGCTTTCAAAGCGTGAGGTTCAGCCGCTGGGCTTGTTCTTCTGGGGTGAGCGTTGGCTGCTGGCGGCGTGGTGTGAACGGCGCGATGACTATCGCTGTTTCCGACTCGACAGATGTCTCAATATCGTGCAGACGGAGAGACGGTTTAGCGAAAGTGCGGACAGGTCTCTGGCGGATTTTTTGCGCAAGGTTAAGCAATAAAAAGCCAGCTCTTGAGCTGGCTTTTTTGCCTGGCGGCGAGGTAAAAGCAAAACGGCAACGTATGTTGCCGTTTTTAGTATTTGTTCCCTCTCCCTGTAGGAGAGGGGCAGGGTGAGGGCATCAGCCCGCACAGTCCCGCACGGGTTAGAAGTTGTAACCCACGACCAGGTAACCACCCCAACCGGTAGAACGAACGCTGAAATCGCCGTTGCCGAAGTTCAGGCTGGCATCGTCGTTCCACTGACCACCGTTGTGCCAGTAACGCGCAACCACGGAATAGTGCCAGTGATCGTAGTTCAGCGCCAGGATGTGGCTGGACGCGATAGAATCATTGGTACGTGCTTTCTTACCGTTCAGATCGCGGAAGTCGTTATCGCCCAGGTCTGAGCCCCAGTCAAAGTTGGTGAAGCCGATATAGCTCAGGTTGCCGCCCCACAGCTGAGTGATTGGCACAAAATATTTCACTTTGAAACGGTAGCCGTCCCACTCGTTTTCGTTTGCCGCACCGTAGTTCTGCCACTGGTACTTAGCATATACGTTCAGGGACAGGCTCATTGGCAGGCCAGTATCGATGTCCGTACCCAGACCCATGTACCAGGTGCTCTGACGACCGGACTTGTTGCGGCCCATATCGTAGATGTAGTTGTTTGCGAAGTACCACTCTTTGAACGGACCAAAGCTCAGATCGGTACCGGTCAGCTTGTCGATAGAGAAGCGTGGTTCGATTTCCATAAACAGCGGAGAACCGTGGTTCCAGATACCTTTTGCATCGGTGTTACCGCCGAAGAAGACCGGAGCATCCATGTAGCCGTAGAAATCAAACCAGTCTTTCTTGGCAAATGCTTCGTATTCCAGGTAGGTGTCGTTGCGGATCTGTGGTCCGAAACGGGTGTGATAGCTACCAACCACGTTAACGCTCTGGTGCCACCAGTCGGAGAGATATTGTGGTTTGTCGTTTTCCGCTGCGTTAACAGTGAAAGAGGAGGACAGTGCCAGCACGGCGCCAGCTGCGAGTAATGTTTTTTTCATAATCATGCCACTGATTGAAATTCCCTTCCGGGAGTGAAAAATGCGCGAATTGCGTTTCTAAATATTTCGTGTTTCTGCGGAGCCTATTATAGGAATCCTTGCTCACAAAAATATGTGTTGTTTCACATATCTCTCACACGCGTAATCGATTGCGTTCACGTTTGCGTACTTTAAACGGCCGGGATTGTAGCGGCAATCATTTATGTTGCCAATCCATACGAAATGTAAATGTTAGCGGAGTGACATTTCACTCCGCTCAGAAGGAAGGGTTTACTGCGCGGCGGGTTGGATGTCGTGAATGCGGATAAAGCCTAACTGTTCTGGCGTAAGGCCGCTTAACTGCAGCGGAATATCCACATCACTGGGCGCTAAAACGCTGGCCGGGGCGGTGAAGAGCTGGTTCTTCACGTTCACTTCCTGGTAATTGTCCGTCGTGCCCTGGATCTGTCCCCACTCAACGGTGCCGCTAAAAGCGGGCAGCGGATCGTTGGATTCTCCCTGAATGCGCAATGTTGCGCGCGTACCATCTGCATTCGCTGCCACATTGACCAGCGACATTTTCAGCGTGCCAATCTGGCTATTCAGCCGCGCAGGTGTGTTCGCGCCAGGCAGCAGGTATACCCCGCTGCTGGATTTGGCGTTCAGCGCGTTTTGCTGGGTGATCTTCACCGTTTCTTTGTTCAGTTTGTCCATCGCCGTATTAAGTGTATTCACACTCTGTTTCATCTGACGGACTTCGGTTTGCTGTGCACAGGCACTGAGGGTGAAGAGGCTCCCCACCAGTAAAATTCTCAGGTAACGTCTTGTCATAGCGTTTATTTCCTTGAAATAACGGATCTCCCTAATGGTAGCCAGCAACGTGCCGCCAGATATAGATCCTTTGTCTCAAAAAGCTCTTCCTTTGTTGTCAGGCCAGATCAGGGTAAAATGAAACTCAGTTAACCGGATAACAGGGATACCGTATGCATTGCCCATTCTGCTCCGCTGTGGATACCAAAGTCATCGACTCGCGTCTTGTAGGCGAAGGGTCATCCGTACGCCGTCGTCGGCAGTGTCTGGTGTGCAACGAGCGTTTTACGACCTTTGAGGTTGCTGAGCTGGTAATGCCGCGCGTGGTAAAAAGTAACGATGTGCGCGAGCCGTTTAACGAAGAGAAGCTGCGTAGCGGGATGCTGAAGGCCCTGGAAAAACGTCCCGTCAGCGCGGATGACGTCGAAATGGCGTTAAACCACATAAAATCTTATCTTCGTGGTCTGGGCGAGCGCGAGGTGCCAAGCAAGATGATCGGCAACCTGGTGATGGAGCAGCTGAAAAAGCTCGATAAGGTCGCCTATATCCGCTTCGCCTCTGTCTACCGCAGTTTCGAAGATATCAAAGAGTTTGGCGAAGAGATCGCCCGCTTACAGGATTAAGCTCATGCAGGATGAGATTTACATGGCGCGAGCCATGAAGCTGGCGCAGCGCGGGCGTTTTACTACCCATCCCAATCCGAACGTCGGGTGCGTGATCGTTAAAGATGGCGAGATCGTGGGGGAGGGGTTCCACTATCGTGCCGGCGAGCCGCACGCCGAGGTCCATGCGTTGCGGATGGCAGGCGAGAAGGCACGCGGTGCCACCGCCTACGTGACGCTGGAGCCCTGCAGCCACCACGGGCGTACCCCACCGTGCTGCGACGCGCTGATTGCTGCGGGGGTTTCCCGCGTGGTGGCATCGATGCAGGATCCGAATCCGCAGGTTGCCGGACGTGGTCTGTATCGCCTGCAGCAGGAAGGCATTGACGTCAGTCATGGGCTGATGATGCAGGACGCCGAAGCGATCAACAAAGGCTTTCTGAAGCGCATGCGCACCGGGTTCCCGTATATCCAGCTTAAGCTGGGCGCCTCGCTGGACGGTCGTACGGCGATGGCAAACGGTGAAAGCCAGTGGATCACCTCGCCCCAGGCAAGGCGCGATGTGCAACGTCTTCGCGCGCAAAGCCATGCTATCCTCACCAGCAGTGAAACCGTTCTGGCTGACGATCCGGCTATGACCGTGCGCTGGGACGAACTGAATGCCGATACTCAGGCGCTTTACCCGCAGGAGAACCTGCGTCAGCCGCTGCGTATTGTCATTGATAGCCAGAACCGCATAACGCCGGAACATCGCATCGTTCAGCAGCCGGGTGAAACCTGGATTGCCCGTACCAAAGAAGATACGCGCGAATGGCCAGAGGGCGTGCGTAGCATTATGGTACCTGAGCACAACGGTCGCCTCGACTTAGTGGTGCTGATGATGCTGCTCGGCAAGCAGCAGGTGAACAGCATCTGGGTAGAAGCGGGACCCACGCTCGCGGGTGCGCTGTTGCAGGCCGGGCTGGTGGATGAACTGATTGTATACGTTGCGCCTAAACTGTTAGGCCACGACGCGCGCGGCCTGTTTGTGCTGCCTGGCCTTGAAAAACTGGCCGACGCACCGCAACTCACATTCAGCGAGATTCGTCCTGTAGGCCCGGATGTCTGCCTCCATTTAACGACAGCGTAATTGCTCCTGAAATAGGGAAGCAGTGCGCAAAGTATTATGATAAAATCCGCCCCCCTGCGGGGCCAAATGAACCCGTAAAGGAAGAGTATGAACATTATTGAAGCTGCTGTAGCTACCCCGGACGCTCGCGTCGCCATCACCATTGCGCGTTTCAACAACTTCATCAACGACAGCCTGCTGGAAGGTGCGATTGACGCCCTGAAACGTATCGGTCAGGTGAAAGATGAGAACATTACCGTTGTTTGGGTTCCAGGCGCTTACGAGCTGCCACTGGCAGCGGGCGCGCTGGCGAAAACCGGTAAATACGACGCGGTTATCGCGCTGGGTACTGTTATTCGTGGCGGCACTGCGCACTTCGAATACGTTGCGGGCGGTGCAAGCAATGGTCTGGCACACGTTGCGCAGGATGCTGAAATTCCTGTCGCGTTCGGCGTGCTGACCACCGAAAGTATTGAACAAGCCATCGAACGTGCTGGCACCAAAGCCGGTAACAAAGGTGCAGAAGCTGCACTGACCGCGCTTGAAATGATCAATGTATTGAAAGCCATCAAGGCCTGATTTTTTTGTAAGGGGAATTCCGTGAAACCTGCTGCTCGTCGCCGCGCCCGTGAATGTGCCGTTCAGGCACTTTACTCCTGGCAGTTGTCCCACAACGACATCGCCGATGTTGAGTACCAGTTCTTGTCAGAACAGGACGTGAAAGACGTCGATGTTCTGTACTTCCGTGAACTGCTGTCGGGAGTGGCGACTAATAGCGCGTATCTCGATGGTCTGATGAAGCCATACCTGTCCCGTCTGCTCGAAGAGCTGGGTCAGGTGGAAAAAGCAGTGTTGCGTATCGCGCTGTTTGAGCTGTCTAAACGTGATGATGTGCCGTACAAAGTGGCCATCAACGAAGCGATCGAACTGGCAAAAACCTTCGGCGCTGAAGACAGCCACAAATTTGTTAACGGCGTTCTTGATAAAGCTGCACCTGCGATCCGTCCCCACAAAAAGTGATCCGCAAACCGGAGTCCTGCATTGCCTGACGGGCAGTGCGGCTCCGGTTTTTTCTTTTATTTGCTGAGGCATAACGTATGGCATGCGGCGAATTCTCCCTGATTGCCCGTTATTTCGACCGTGTCAGAACCTCTCGTCTTGATGTTGAAACCGGCATTGGCGATGACTGTGCACTTCTCAATATTCCTGAAAAACAGACGCTGGCAATCAGCACCGACACCTTAGTGTGCGGACGTCATTTTTTACCCGATATCGATCCTGCCGATCTGGCGTATAAAGCGCTGGCGGTCAACGTCAGCGATCTGGCCGCGATGGGTGCCGATCCGGCATGGCTAACGCTGGCTCTGACGCTGCCCGAGGTCGATGAAACCTGGCTTGAAGCCTTTAGCGACGGGCTGTTTGAACAGCTGAACTACTACGATATGCAGCTGATTGGCGGTGATACTACTGCCGGGCCGCTGTCGATGACGCTGGCGATCCATGGCTATGTGCCCCTCGGTCGGGCGCTCAAACGCTCGGGCGCAAAACCAGGTGACTGGATCTACGTGACCGGTACACCGGGAGACAGCGCTGCGGGGCTGGCTATTCTTCAGGATCGCTTGACCGTGAAGGATGCTGACGACGCGGCGTATCTGGTGAAACGCCATCTGCGACCCACCCCGCGTATTCTGCATGGGCAGGCGCTACGGGAACGGGCAAGCTCGGCTATCGATCTCTCCGACGGGCTGATCTCCGATCTTGGCCATATTTTGAAGGCCAGCGGCGTGGGCGCGCGCATCGACCTGGATCTGTTCCCGCTATCAGAGCAACTGCTTCGCCACGTGGAGCCTGAGCAGGCCCTGCGTTGGGCGCTTTCCGGTGGTGAGGATTACGAACTGTGCTTCACGGTACCTGAGCTGAACCGTGGCACGCTGGATGTGGCGTTAGCGCATCTCGGCGCGAAATTTACCTGCATCGGGCAGATCATGCCGGAGAGCGAAGGGCTGAAGTTTGTGCAGGACGGTGCCCCGGTCACGCTCGACTGGAAAGGGTACGATCACTTCAGTTAATTTTGTGCGCTCTGTATTGCCGGGTGGTGGCTCCGCCTTACCCGGCCTACAAAAGAGGGTGCTTATTTAAACCCCACCACCGGATGCTGCTGATACGGCGTTTCGAGCTCGGCAATCTGCTCCGGCGTCAGGGATAAATCCACTGCACTCAGCAGTTCATCCAGCTGTTCTTCCCTGGACGTCCCGATAATCGGTGCCGCGACCCCGCGCTTACTCAGCAGCCACGCCAGCGCCACCTGTGCGCGGGTGGCACCCGTATCGTCGGCAATCCCGGCTAAGCGTTCGGCAATTAACGCATCGCTGGCTTCTGTACCGTCATAGAGATTTTTTCCGACTTCATCTGAGACCAGACGAGCCGTGGTTTCTCCCCATGGACGGGTTAAACGTCCGCGCGCCAGCGGGCTCCACGGGATCACCGCCACGCCCTCCTGATAGCACAGTGGCAGCATTTCGCGCTCTTCTTCACGGTAGATCAGGTTGTAGTGATCCTGCATGGTGACAAAACGTGCCCAGCCGTGCTGTGCCTGGAGATCCAGCGCCTGTGCAAACTGCGACGCATGCATAGACGACGCGCCGATATAGCGCGCTTTACCGGCTTTCACCACCTCGTTGAGCGCTTCAAGCGTCTCCTCGATCGGCGTGTTGTAATCCCAGCGGTGAATTTGCAGCAGGTCGACGTAATCCATGTTCAGGCGTCTAAGGCTGTCATCAATAGAGCGCAGGATCTGCGCGCGAGAAAGGCCCTGAGTCAGGTCACCTGACGGGTAGTACACCTTGGTGGCGACCACAATGTCATCCCGACGCGCAAAGTCACGCAGGGCACGACCGATAATCTCCTCGCTGCTGCCGTCGGAGTAGCTGTTGGCGGTGTCGAAGAAGTTAATGCCGCCCTCGATAGCGCGTTTAATAATCGGACGGCTACTCTCTTCCGGCAACGTCCAGGCGTGGTTGCCTCGTTCGGGCTCGCCAAAAGTCATACAGCCCAGGCAAAGCCGGGAAACCTTAAGGTCGGTTTTTCCTAATGTGATGTATTGCATGGTTCCGCTCCTGCTGTTTAAACAATACGTTTAAGCATAGCAGGAGCGAAAAAGGGGAGGGATTAGTCCAGCCAGGCGCGGATTTTGGCTTCAATACCGGCGGCGTCCAGGCCAATAGCCGCACGGGCTTCATCCTGGGTACCCTGAGGAATGAAATGATCCGGCAGGCCGAGGTTCAATACCGGCACGACTTTGCGGTTTGCCATCAGCACCTCGTTCACGCCGCTTCCCGCACCGCCCATGATGGCGTTTTCTTCCAGGGTGACCAGCACGTCATGCGTCTCGGCCAAATTCAAAATCAGAGATTCGTCGAGCGGCTTCACGAAGCGCATATCCACCAGGGTAGCGTTTAGCGTTTCAGCGACCTTCGCAGCTTCTGGCATCAGCGTACCGAAGTTCAGGATCGCCACTTTCTCACCGCGACGTTTCACCAGACCTTTACCGATCGCCAGTTTTTCCAGGGGTTGCAGCTCAACGCCCACCGCATTGCCGCGTGGGTAGCGCACCGCACTAGGGCCATCCTGATAGTGATAGCCGGTAAACAGCATCTGACGACATTCGTTTTCGTCGCTTGGCGTCATGATGACCATATCCGGAATACAGCGCAGGAACGACAGATCGAATGCGCCCTGGTGCGTCTGACCGTCAGCGCCGACGATGCCCGCACGGTCTATCGCAAACAGTACCGGCAGCTTCTGGATGGCCACGTCATGGATCACCTGATCGTAGGCGCGCTGCAGGAAGGTAGAATAGATAGCGACCACCGGCTTGTAGCCGCCAATGGCCAGGCCCGCTGCGAACGTCACCGCATGCTGCTCGGCAATCGCCACGTCAAAATACTGGTCAGGGTATTTTCTGGAGAACTCCACCATGCCGGAGCCTTCACGCATGGCCGGGGTGATCGCCATCAGCTTGTTGTCTTTCGCGGCGGTTTCACACAGCCAGTCGCCGAAGATTTTGGAATAGCTAGGCATACCGCCGCTGCTTTTTGGCAGACAGCCGCTGGACGGGTCGAATTTTGGTACCGCGTGGAAGGTGATCGGATCTTTTTCCGCCGGTTCGTAGCCACGCCCTTTTTTGGTCATGATGTGCAGGAACTGCGGGCCTTTCAGGTCACGCATGTTCTTGAGGGTGGTGACCAGGCCCAGCACGTCATGGCCGTCAACCGGGCCAATATAGTTAAAGCCCAGCTCTTCAAACAGCGTACCCGGCACGACCATGCCTTTGATGTGTTCTTCGGTGCGCTTGAGCAGCTCTTTAATCGGCGGTACGCCGGAAAAGACTTTTTTACCGCCTTCACGCAGCGAGGAGTAAAGCTTGCCGGAAAGCAGCTGCGCCAGATGGTTGTTCAGCGCACCGACGTTCTCGGAAATCGACATTTCGTTATCGTTGAGGATAACCAGCATGTCCGGTTTGATATCACCCGCATGGTTCATGGCCTCAAAGGCCATCCCGGCGGTGATAGCACCGTCACCAATCACGCAGACGGTGCGGCGCTGTTTATTCTCTTTTTCGGCGGCAACGGCAATACCGATGCCCGCAGAAATGGAGGTGGAGGAGTGGCCGACGCTCAGCACGTCATACTCGCTCTCACCGCGCCACGGGAACGGATGCAGGCCACCTTTCTGACGAATGGTGCCAATTTTATCGCGACGTCCGGTCAGAATTTTGTGCGGATAGGCCTGGTGGCCCACGTCCCAGATAAGCTGATCGAACGGCGTGTTATAGACATAGTGCAGCGCCACGGTCAGTTCTACCGTGCCAAGCCCGGAGGCGAAATGGCCGCTTGAGCGGCTTACGCTGTCGAGCAGGTAGCGACGCAGCTCGTCGCACAGCTTCGGCAGGCTCTCTTTCGGCAACAGACGCAACTCCTGGGTGGAGTCAACTAACGCCAGTGTCGGGTATTTGGCAATATCAAAACTCATCAAAGGCTCATCGAGATATATAGTTTATTTATCACGCTGGATTATATAGTCCGCTAGCGCTTCCAGTGCCGAGGTATCCAGCGATTGTGCGGCCAGTACATTTAGCGACTGGCGGGCATCGTCAATCAGATCCCGGGCTTTACGTTGGGCTTGCTCAAGACCCAGCAGGGCGGGGTAGGTACTTTTGCCAAGCTGCTGGTCCGCACCCTGACGTTTACCCAATGTTGCAGTATCGCCCACCACATCCAGAATGTCATCCTGAACCTGGAATGCCAGACCGATACTTTCTGCGTATCTGTCCAGCGTCGGCAAGGCTTTGCGCCCTTGTTCACCCGCGCTCAGCGCGCCCAGGCGAACGGCAGAACGAATCAATGCCCCGGTTTTGTGGCGATGAATACGCTCCAGCTGTTCCAGATTAACCTGACGTCCTTCCGCTTCAAGATCCAGCGCTTGTCCGCCGCACATGCCGGCCACGCCGCTGGCCATCGCCAGTTCGGAAATCATTGCCAGGCGGTCACGGTCAGCCACTTCCGCCATCGGCGCATCGCTCAAAATAGAGAACGCCAGCGTTTGCAGGGCATCGCCCGCCAGAATGGCATTCGCTTCGCCAAACTTGATATGGCAGGTAGGTTGACCGCGACGCAGGTCGTCGTCGTCCATCGCCGGTAAATCATCGTGGATCAGCGAATAGGCATGGATGCACTCAACGGCGGCAGCCGGGGCGTCCAGCGTGTTATCGCTGATACCAAACATATTGCCTGTGGCGTACACCAGGAACGGGCGCAGGCGCTTTCCACCCAAGAGTGCGCCATAGTGCATGGCCTCAACCAGAGGAGTGTTCTGAAAAGGCTGTGGTGCAATAAAACGGCGCAGGGCGTCGTTGGCGCGAACTACACGCGCCTGAAGCTCGTTGGAAAAATCCATTTACTCGGCGTCCGGTGTGAAAGGCGTAGTTTTCGCGTCTTCGCTGTCGGAAAGCAGGATCTGCACGCGCTGCTCGGCCTGCTGCAGTTTGACCTGCCCCTGTCGCGCCAGCTGCACGCCACGTTCGAATTCGTTGAGCGCCTCTTCCAGCGGGAGATCGCCGCTCTCAAGACGGGTAACGATTTGCTCCAGTTCACTCAGCGCAGTTTCGAAACTGGCCGGTGCGTCGTTCTTCTTCGGCATAGTGAATTGACTCTTATATTCTTCGCCCCGACATGGTAACGGACTCGGGCGGATAAGCAAATAACGCGCAATGTGCACAGGAGCGGCGCGATGGTGGTATACTTGCGCGCCTGGATGCAGCCACGGGTGTGGGCTGCTGTACTCTTTTCCATTACAAGCCTTAATACGCTTGCCTAAGAAACATTGCCGCCATGAAGTTTATCATTAAATTGTTCCCTGAAATCACCATCAAAAGCCAATCTGTGCGTTTGCGCTTTATTAAAATTCTCACCGGGAACATTCGTAACGTATTAAAGCACTACGACGAAACGCTCGCCGTGGTGCGCCACTGGGACCACGTTGAAGTCCGTGCGAAAGACGAAAACAAACGTCAGGATATTCGCGACGCGCTGACCCGTATTCCGGGGATCCACCATATTCTGGAAGTGGAAGACGTCCCGTTCAGCGATATGCACGATATCTTCGAGAAAGCGCTGGTTCAGTACCGCGATCAGATCGAAGGCAAAACCTTCTGCGTACGCGTGAAACGTCGCGGCAAGCACGAATTCAGCTCCATTGAAGTGGAACGTTACGTTGGCGGCGGTTTGAACCAGCACGTCGAGTCTGCGCGCGTGCGTCTGACGCACCCGGACGTGACGGTTAACCTGGAGATCGAAAACGATCGCCTGCTGCTGGTGAAAGGTCGTTATGAAGGTATCGGCGGTTTCCCGATCGGCACCCAGGAAGATGTCTTGTCTCTGATCTCCGGCGGCTTCGACTCCGGCGTTTCCAGCTATATGCTGATGCGCCGCGGCTGTCGCGTCCATTACTGCTTCTTTAACCTGGGCGGTGCGGCGCATGAAATCGGCGTTCGCCAGGTCGCGCATTACCTGTGGAACCGCTTCGGCAGCTCCCACCGCGTGCGTTTTGTGGCGATCAACTTCGAGCCGGTAGTGGGCGAAATTCTTGAGAAAGTGGACGACGGCCAGATGGGCGTTATCCTGAAGCGCATGATGGTACGTGCGGCATCCAAAGTGGCTGAGCGCTACGGCGTGCAGGCGCTGGTCACCGGCGAAGCGCTGGGGCAGGTCTCCAGCCAGACGCTGACCAACCTGCGTCTGATCGACAACGTCTCTGATACGCTGATCCTGCGTCCGCTGATCTCCCACGATAAAGAGCACATCATCGATCTGGCACGTGAAATCGGCACCGAAGATTTTGCCCGTACCATGCCGGAATACTGCGGTGTGATCTCAAAAAGCCCGACCGTCAAAGCGGTGAAGGCGAAGATCGAAGCCGAAGAAGAGCACTTCGATTTCAGCATCCTGGATAAAGTGGTGGCGGAAGCGTCCAATATTGATATCCGCGAAATCGCCCAGCAGACCGAGCAGGACGTCGTCGAAGTGGAAACCGTAAGCGGTTTCGGCGCTAACGATGCGATTCTGGATATCCGCTCTATTGATGAGCAGGACGACAAGCCGCTGCAGGTGGAAGGCGTTGAAGTGGTGTCGCTGCCGTTCTACAAGCTGAGCACCAAATTTGGCGATCTCGACCAGAGCAAAACGTATCTGCTGTGGTGTGAGCGTGGGGTGATGAGCCGCCTGCAGGCACTGTATCTGCGCGAGCAGGGCTTTGCGAATGTGAAGGTGTATCGTCCGTAGTTTTTTGCGCGGGAATGCGGCCTGATGCCCTCACCCCGGCCCTCTCCCACGGGGAGAGGGAGAAAACATAAAAAACGGCAACCTTTGGTTGCCGTTTTGCTTTAACCTGGCGCCACCCGGCTTTTTTACGCACTACTCTTCATAGTAGTTATAAATTCCCGCCGGCATCACCAGCGATGACGCCACCTCGTACGCTTTTTCGCGCCCGACCAGCAGGTCAATAATCTTCAAACCAAAATCAATCGCGGTGCCGGGGCCCTGGCTGGTCAGCAGGTTGACGCGTGGATCCCACACGACGCGTTTGTCCACCCACTGGTCTTCCGGGATGGTCTGCTTCAGACCGGGGTAGCCGGTCATATTGCCGATAGGGAAAATATCGTGCGGAACCAGCACTGTTCCGGCGGCGGCACAGATGGCGGCGACGATACGACCCGATAAATGGAACTGACGCACGGTCTCGACCAGCAGCGGGCTGTCGCGAAAATATTCCGCACCCTTCAGGCCACCGGGCAGGACGATGATGTCGTAATCCCCGTCGGCCACCTGCACAAGCGGCGCATCCGCAAGCAGTTTCACGCCGCGCGAGCAGGTCACCGCCAGACTGCCATCGCTGGCAACGCTGGCGACCGTCACCTCAATACCGCCGCGCACCATCAAATCAATGGTGGTGACCGCTTCTGTCTCTTCGCTACCAGGGGCGAGGCAGATCAGTGCCGACGCGCTCATATTCACTCTCCTTACGTTTAACCAGGTCATACAAACGGGCGTTTTCCGGCACGGCGATGCCATGTGCTCGGGCACGTTTTAGCAGATAGCCGGTAATGTAGTCGATTTCTGTGTGGCGTAATGCCCGGACATCCTGCAACATTGAGGAGATATTTTCTGCCGTACTCTCAATAACCTGCTCGACATAACCGCGCAAATCCTCTGCCGAGGTATGCAAGCCTTCCCGCTCAATGACCGACGCGACTTCAGCACACAGTGATGCAACCTCCTGCGGATGGTTTTTCAGCTCCCCGTTCGGGCAGTTCCACAGTGCCGTCAGCGGATTGATCACGCAGTTCACGGCCAGCTTGCGCCAGAGTTGAGGGCGAATAGTGTTATGCCAGGCGACGTCCGGCAACACCTTCTGCAGCACATCGGCAAGATAACTGTAGTCGCCATCCTGTGTTCTGGCCGGCCCCATATGGGTCACGCCGCTGGCGACGTGCACGATGATGTTGCCGTCGCGACGGGCTGCGTGCGTGGTTGTCGCCATCAGCAGGGGCTGCGGGACGCTTTTCAGCTCATCAATGGTCCCCATGCCGTTATGCAGCAGCAGTATAGGGGAAGTGGAGGGGAGTTGCGCAGCCAGCGTCTTCACCGCGTCTGAGACCTGCCACGCTTTAAGCGTTACCAGTAACAGGTCACTTTGCGCCAGGAAATCGGGATCGTTCGCGGTGAGGGATTCGTTAAAGATGCTTCCGTCTTCACCAATCAGGTTTACACTGCAATAGGGCTGGGGCACGCGCAGCCAGCCCTGAACCTCATGTCCGTGCTTGCACAGCGCGGTCAGCCATAGCTGACCAAGCGCTCCGCATCCGAGCACTGTAATTTTCATTGTTCCTCCTCACCTGCAACTGCGCCAGGTGTTACAGCTTAATTATACAGCTAAGCTTCTGTTGAGTTATGCCTCGTAGCGGGTATTATGCAACGCAACAAAAGTGAAGGGAGAAGAAAAGATGCCATCTTTCGATATTGTTTCCGAAGTTGATATCCAGGAAGTTCGCAACGGCGTTGAGAACGCAACCCGCGAAGTTGAGTCACGTTTCGATTTTCGTGGCGTTGAGGCGTCGTTTGAGCTGAACGACGCAAATAAGACCATTAAGGTGCTGAGCGAGTCTGATTTCCAGGTGAATCAGCTGCTCGACATTTTGCGCGCCAAGCTGTTAAAACGCGGCATTGAAGGGACCTCTCTGGATGTGCCGGAAGAGTTTGTGCACAGCGGTAAAACCTGGTTCGTTGAAGCTAAACTGAAGCAGGGCATTGAGAGCGCGGTGCAGAAGAAGATCGTGAAGCTCATTAAAGACAGCAAGCTGAAGGTGCAGGCGCAGATCCAGGGTGAAGAGATTCGCGTCACCGGCAAGTCCCGCGATGACCTGCAGTCCGTGATGGCGCTGGTGCGAGGCGGCGATCTGGGACAACCGTTCCAGTTTAAAAACTTCCGCGATTAATACCAAAAAGCCCGGTTCAACCGGGCTTTTTTCATGCTTTCAGGGCCTGCTCCACTTCGAAGCGGTTGGTCATTTTGCTGTCTATCTTGACGTAAGCGCTGCGCTCTTCCGGGACAATCAGGACCTCCGTCACACCCTCTTTTGCTTCCAGACGCTGTTTCAGCGCGTCGCTAATCTGAACATCATCCGGGATTTCTACCCGCAGGCTGCTCACGTAGCGCGGCTCTTTCATGGTACTGGCGACCAGCAGCCAGACTGTCGCCAGCAGTGCGCCCGCGAGAAACACGGTTTGAGAGTCAAACAGACCGTCCACCCAGCCGCCAAGCGAGCCGCCAATGGCCACGCCGAGGAACTGGCTGGTGGAGTAGATGCCCATCGCCGTGCCTTTGTAACCGGCAGGGGACTCTTTGCTGATCAGCGACGGCAGCAGGGCTTCCATCAGGTTAAACGCCAGGAAGAACAGCTGCACGCCGGCAATCAGCTCCCAGAAGTGCGGGCCGGCACCCCAGAGCACAATCTCAGCTATCAGCAACAGTGCTACGCAGCCAATAAAGACGCGCTTCATCTTGCGCTTCACTTCAGCGTAGATGATGAATGGCACGACGGAAACAAAGGAAATCAGCATCGTGACCAGATAGATTTTCCAGTGCTCGGCTGCCGGGAAGCCCGCAGCGGCCAGCTGGCCGGGAAGGGCGACAAAGGTCGACATCAGCAGGATGTGCAGACACATAATGCCGAAGTTAAGCTTCAGCAGGCGTGGCTCAATCAGCACTTTGCTGAAGCAGCCCTTTACCATTCCCGATTCACGGTTGAGGACGTGGTTTTTGCTGTCCGGGACGACCCACAGGGTTAAGGCAATACCGAGGGTTGCCAGCACGGCAATCATCCAGAACAGCGCATGCAGGCCAAGCGCATGGGTGATTATCGGGCCCAGTACCATCGCAATGGCGAAGGTGACGCCAAAGCTAACGCCGATGAACGCCATCGCTTTAGTCCGGTTCTGTTCGCGGGTGAGATCGGACAACAGCGCCATCACGGCGGCAGCAATCGCGCCGGAGCCCTGAAGGGCGCGGCCAAGAATAATTCCCCAGATGGAGTGGGAGAGGGCGGCAATCACACTGCCCAGAACAAAAATAAGCAGGCCACCGACAATCAGCGGCTTGCGGCCAACCCGGTCAGAGAGCAGGCCAAACGGGATCTGGAAGACCGCCTGGGCCAGACCGTAAATGCCAATGGCCAGGCCAATCAATGCCTCGCTCGCCCCCTGCAGCGCCATGCCGTAGGTGGTCAGAACAGGCAGGACCATAAACATGCCGAGCATCCGTAGCGAGAAGACAGTCCCTAAGCCCCAGGTCGCGCGTAGCTCGCCTGGCGTCATTTTATAATCGTTCATTACCACCTCAGTTCAAAAGCAGGCCATAGTGTAGTGCGGGGAAGGGGCGGGGTAAATAAGGGCTTATTTAACAAATGTTACATGCGTTATTAATTGATTTTGTGAATAAAAAAGGGTGCCGAAGCACCCTTTTATTAACCTGTTGTCGCTTACCAGACGTAAGTCAGCAGGTTGTGCGAATCTGGCACCATGAAATCCACGGACATCATCACGGACAGAGAAGTGATGGCGACAATGGAGAACACAAACAGCTTACGTGCCCAGACTTTGTCATCTTCCACTTTGTATCCGCGCAGCGCCATGCCAAGCCACCAGACGCTCACCGCAGCCGCTACCGCCAGATATTTATACCCGGCGTAACCACCCAGAGAGAGCATCAGCGTTGCCACGGCAAAGGCGATGATGTAAAGCGTGATGTGGTTCTTGGCAACAGAAATGCCCTTCACGACCGGCAGAACCGGGATGTTCGCTGCCTGATAATCCTTAAAGCGGAAAATCGCGATGGCATAGGAGTGCGGCATCTGCCACAGGCTAAAGATAGCCAGCAGGATCAGCGCACCGCTGTCGAACTCGTTCGTGACGGCGCAGTAGCCAATCACCGGCGGCGCAGCGCCGGAGAGAGAACCAATCAGCGTGCCGTAGACGGAGTGACGTTTCATATACAGGCTGTAGACGCCCACATAGACCACGAACCCCATCACTCCCAGCCAGCAGGCCAGTGGGTTAGCACCAAACCACAGCAGCATAAAGCCAGCAATACCCAGCAAGGTGGCGTACACCAGCGAGACGGAAGGGGCGATCAGGCCTTTCACCAGCACCCGATTTTTGGTCCTTTCCATCTTCTTGTCGATATCCATGTCGATGTAGTTGTTAAATACACAACCGGACGCAACAACCAGTGACACACCGACCAGCGTGTAAATAAAGAGGGCGTAATCAATGCTGCCTTTAGAGGCCAGCAGGAACCCTCCGATCACGGAGATCAGGTTGCCAAAGATGATGCCTGGTTTCGTTACTTGCAGGTATTGCTTAAACATACTCGCCGCTCTTAGTGAACCATCATGTTGTAGTTGAGGTTCCACATAATCCAGATGGAACCGACTACCAGGATAGCGATGATAATCACGGTAAAGATAAAGGCCGTCATGTTCCAGCCTTCATCGGACTTGGTGTTCATGTGCAGGAAGCAAACCAGATGCACCAGAATCTGAATCACCGCGGTCACCAGGATTGCTCCCAGGATAACCGGTTTAGACGCAGAACCGCTCATCACCATCCAGAACGGGATCACCGTCAGGATGATCGACAGGATGAAACCTGTCATGTAGGTTTTTACGCTGCCATGGGAAGCGCCATGATCGTTAGAATGACTCATTACATCGCCCCCATCAGATAGACAACAGAGAACACACAGATCCACACCACGTCCAGGAAGTGCCAGAACAGGCTCAGGCACAGGATACGGGTACGGTTAGTGCTGGTCAGGCCGCGACGGGAGATCTGGAACATCAGTACTGCCATCCAGATCAGACCCGAGGTCACGTGCAGACCGTGGGTACCGACCAGCGCGAAGAACGCGGACAGGAAGCCACTGCGATCCGGACCAAAGCCTTCCATAATCAGGTGATGGAATTCATAGATTTCCATCCCGATAAATCCAGCACCAAACAGCCAGGTCAACGCCAGCCAGGAGACAACCTGGCTCTTGTTGTTTTTGTACATGGCGATAGCCGCCATGCCGTAGGTGATAGAGCTGAATAACAGCAGTGCGGTTTCAACCAGAACGAACGGCAGTTCAAAGATGTCCTTGCCGGTCGGGCCGCCCGCTGTGCCGTTCACCAGAACGGCATAGGTCGCGAACAGACAGCAGAACAGAATGCAGTCGCTCATCAGGTAGATCCAGAAACCGAAGACTTTGGTCGGTCCTGTATCGTGGTGCGCATGTTCATGCGCGTGGGCAGTTGAGTGCGCCAGAGTATCAGTTGCCATTTTTCAGCCCCGCTTTAGAAATCTCGTCGAAATGCTGATTTTCCAGCTTTTCAACTTCACGGACTGGTACGTAGTAGTCCACGTCCTCGTCAAAGCTCTTCACAATCCAGCTGATTACGATGCCAGCGAAGCCAACAATCGCCATCCACCAGATATGCCAGATCATTGCGAAACCAAATACCGTAGCGAAGGCGGCAATAACAATGCCCGCACCGCTGTTTTTCGGCATATGGATCTCTTCGTAATGAGCAGGTTGCTTGTACGCTTCACCTTTTTCTTTCATTTCCCAGAATGCGTCGCGTTCATGAACCTGCGGCACGATGGCAAAGTTATAGAAAGGCGGTGGAGAAGAGGTCGCCCACTCCAGCGTACGGCCACCCCATGGGTCACCGGTCAGGTCACGGTTCTGATCGCGGTCGCGAATAGACACGTAGAACTGAATCAGCTGAGACGCGATACCGCAGGCAATCAGCACCGCACCGCCCGCAGCAACCATCAGCATTGGGTGGAACTGCGGATCGATCTGCTGGCTCAGACGACGGGTCATACCCATGAAGCCCAGCACGTACAGCGGCATAAATGCCACGAAGAAGCCGATGATCCAGAACCAGAACGCGCGTTTACCCCATTTCTCGTTCAGCGTGAAGCCGAACGCTTTTGGCCACCAGTAGGTTACGCCAGCGAAGCAGCCGAAGACCACGCCACCGATGATAACGTTATGGAAGTGCGCAATCAGGAACAGACTGTTGTGCAGAACGAAGTCAGCACCTGGTACCGCCAGCAGTACACCGGTCATCCCACCTACGGAGAAGGTCACGATGAAGCCAATGGTCCACAGCATCGCTGAGTGGAACACGATACGGCCCTGGTACATGGTGAACAGCCAGTTGAAGATCTTCACCCCGGTCGGGATGGCGATAATCATGGTGGTGATACCGAAGAAGGCGTTTACGTTCGCGCCCGCACCCATGGTGAAGAAGTGGTGCAGCCAAACGATGAACGACAGAACGGTAATACACACGGTTGCCCACACCAGAGAGGTGTAACCAAACAGACGTTTACGCGAGAAGGTTGCCGCGATTTCGGAGAACACACCGAAGACAGGCAGAACCAGGATGTACACTTCCGGGTGACCCCAGGCCCAAATCAGGTTGATGTACATCATCATGTTGCCACCCATATCATTCGTGAAGAAATGGGTGCCCAGGTAGCGGTCCAGGGTCAGCAGCGCGATGGTGACGGTCAGAATTGGGAAAGAGGCAATAATCAGGATGTTGGCGCACAGAGATGCCCAGGTAAATACCGGCATCTTGAACATGGTCATGCCAGGGGCACGCATCTTGATAATGGTCACGAAGAAGTTGATACCGGTCAGGGTGGTACCGACACCGGAGAGCTGAAGCGCCCAGATCCAGTAGTCAACGCCAACGCCCGGACTGTACTCAATTCCTGATAGCGGCGGGTATGCCAGCCAGCCGGTCTGTGCGAATTCGCCCACACCCAGTGACAGGTTAACCAGGATAACGCCGACAACCGTGAACCAGAAGCTCAGGTTGTTCAGGAACGGGAACGCCACGTCGCGCGCGCCGATTTGCAGCGGAACGACCACGTTCATCAGACCGATAACCAGCGGCATCGCTACGAAGAAGATCATGATAACGCCGTGAGCGGTAAAGATCTGATCGTAGTGGTGCGGCGGCAGGAAGCCGGCTTCACCCGCAGAAGCGAGTGCCTGCTGGCTACGCATCATGATCGCATCCGCAAAGCCACGAATTAACATGACGATACCGACGATGCAGTACATGATACCGAGTTTTTTGTGGTCAACCGAAGTCAGCCACTCGTTCCACAGGTAGCTCCACTTACCGAAGTAAGTGATCAGGGCCAGTAAGGCCGCGCCACCAATGATAATTGCAGCCACCGTAACCACGATAATCGGTTCATGGTAGGGCACTGCATCCAGTGTCAATTTTCCGAACATTTTCTTCCTCGGCCCCTTAGTGAGCGGTTTCCGCGTGGCTCATGTCCATGCCTTCCATACCTTCATGCGCGCTGTGCTCGCCTTCAGGCTGGGTCATGTCCATGCTCTTGCCGTGATCCATAAATTTGCCAATGACATCTTTGAACAAATCAGGTTTCACATTAGAGAAGTACTCCACCTTGTTGTATTCGCTAGGTGCAGCCACTTTTTCGAACGCCGCCATGTCAGACATGGTGTTTGGAGACTGCTTCGCTTTTTCAACCCACTGGTCGAAAGCGGCACGGTCTGGCGTTGCAATAGCTTTGAACTTCATACCTGAGAAGCCCGGGCCGCTATAGCTGGCGGAGATACCATCATAGGTGCCTGCTTCATTCGCGATCAGATGCAGGTTAGTCTGCATACCGGCCATCGCGTAGATCTGGCTACCCAGACGTGGGATGAAGAAGGAGTTCATTACGGAGTTGGAGGTCACTTTGAACTGAACCGGAGTGTTCGCCGGGAAGGCGATTTCATTCACGGTAGCAATACCCTGCTCTGGATAGATGAAGAACCATTTCCAGTCCATGGAGACCACTTCAATGGTAATAGGTTTCTCATCGTGAACCAGTGGTTTGCTTGGCTCAAGTGCGTGAGTGGTTTTCCAGGTCAGTACGGCAAGGAACAGGATGATCAGAATAGGTACCGTCCAGACCACAGCTTCCACTTTATTGGAGTGTGACCAGTTAGGGCTATACTTCGCATCTTTATTGCTCGCACGATACTTCCAGGCGAAACCAACAGCCATCAAAATGGCAGGAATAACCACAATCAACATCAGGCCAAAAGCCGTCAGTATCAGTGAACGTTGTTCCAGTCCAATCTGTCCTTTGGGGTCTAGTAGTGCAGAATCGCAGCCACTGAGTAATACAGTGCCCGCGAATAATGACAACCATCCCAAACTTTTATTGTATTTCCCGAGTCTCATTTAACGACCTCAATTCCACGGAGTCTGGTGGCGTTTAAAGTGTGCGGGCATTTTACGGGAAGGTTACATTACTGTAAACATCATTAGGCCTGTGTCAGGAAGGTGTTACCGGGTTCTGCCGCACGTGTCACAAGTGTTGCAAATTATGTCGGTTTTTATGACAGAAGCCGCATGGCGTGGGCTTTATAACGAAAGGACCCCCAAGCATACCCTAAAAGGGGCAATTGGTATAACCATTGTTAAAAATAAACAAAAAATTAACAATTAATTATCAATAAAAAGACATCTAAAAAACGAAAAATCAAACTATCGGATGCTGAATCGTTTAATGAAAAATAGCGTTTTGGAACTGGAGCCAATAATTTCCAAATCCTATCCCGCACAAAACAACAAATATTTTTTGGGGGGCGCTGGCTATTTCGCCGTTATAATTTCGGTTGGTGATTACAACGGGAAATAACCTTTCGCATTTTTCTTCAGGTCATCTGCGTTTTACGCAACGCCATGAAATCGAGCAGACCCCCGGTCAGGATCCCGGCAATAGCCAGCAGGGCGCCCGCGTCCAGAAGAAGCGCTTCGAACGGGAGTGCCAGTGACGTGCTGGCGTTAATAATCAGCACCACAAGCCAGAGTGCCAGAGCAACGCAGCCCACCATTAACAGACGTAACGCAAAACGGTAGGCGGTATGATATTCGGTGCGCGGCATAAAGTGTTCGGTCCGCTGCGTATATTCCAGCGTCTGACGGCAGACCAGCAGCAATAAAATTCCCGGCACGGCAGCCACGACAGAGAAGAGATAAAACGTTGGCCAGCCGTGGGCTTCCACGAACCAGCCCGCAATCGGTCCAACGTACACGCGACCCACGGCAGAGAGCGCCGAGAGCAACGCAAACTGCGTAGCGGAAAATGATTTATTGCAAAGCGTCATCAACAGGGCAACAAATGCCGCGGTGCCCATGCCGCCGCAGAGGTTCTCGAAGAACACCGCCGCGGCCATGCTGATCATATGTTTATCGGTAATCGACAGCAGCCAGTAGCCCGCGTTAGAGGCTCCCTGAAGGATGCCGAAAATCAGTAGCGCGCGAAACAGGGTCAGGCGCTGCATCAGCACGCCGCCATACAGCGCGCCCACAATCGTCGCAAACAGTCCCAGCGTTTTGTTTACCACACCCACTTCACCGGCATCAAAACCGACACCGCGTATCAGGAAGGTGGTGGTCAGGCTCATGGCGAACGCATCCCCTAGCTTATAAAGGACGATGAGCAGCAGGATCAGCCAGGCATTGTTGCGACCAAAAAAGTCGCGCAGCGGTTCGGCCACGGCCTGCTCCAGCGAGCGGGGAACCGGAATGACATCGCTCGGTTCGGGAGCAAAGATCGTCGCGATAATGCACGGGATAAGCAGGGCGGCCATCAGCCAGTACATACCCTGCCAGCCGAGGTAACGGTCAGCCAGCCACAGTGCCAGTCCCCCGGAGACCAGCATCCCGAGGCGATAGCCCAGCACGCTGATTGCGGCACCGGCGCCGCGCTCTTCCGCAGGCAAAACGTCCGTCTTCCAGGCGTCAAAGACAATATCCTGGGAGGCGGAACAGAAGGCAATCACGACCGCAAGCGCGGCCATCCAGCGAAGCTGTGTGGTCGGCTCAAGAAAACCCATCGCCGCAATGGCCAGCAGCAGCAAGACTTGCGTCATCACTAACCAGCCGCGACGACGTCCCAGGAAAGGTGGCGTGTAGCGATCCATGACCGGAGACCACAGGAACTTAAAGACATAGGCCTGACCGACAAGCGAGAAGAAACCGATGGTTTTAAGGTCAATATTTTCGACCGTCATCCACGCCTGAAGCGTGCCGGAGGTGAGCGCGAGAGGTAAACCCGAGGCAAAGCCGAGGATCAGCAGAATCGCTGATTTCGGTTGCTGGAAAATGCGTAAGTAATGGCTGGACATGTTCTTATGAACTGACCCGGTGAAGCACCGGGTCAGTCGGCAGGATTAACGTGCGTTCTGCTTGATGAAGTCGTGGATGCTGGTGTCCTGCGCCATGTCGGAAATGGTATCCGTCAGCACGCTGTTAACCGCATCAGCAATATTTTTATTCGATGCCTGGAACGCGCCTTCGACAGAGTAGCTCGCACGGTAGTTTTTGGTCATCTTATTACCGTTTTTTGCGGTAGCATTGATGGCGATATCCGCTTTGGTCGCGATGTTGTAACGCACGTTGCCCTGAGACACGTCTGCGTACAGGTTGTTAACGATGATCTGCAGATCAACCGCACCGCTTGGGCCAATCATATAGCCGCGAGCGGTCATTTGCTTCTCGAGCACTTCCTGCAGCAGGAAACGCAGGTCGCGGGACGCGGTCAGGGTTACCTGCTGGTTATCGCGGGTCACTTTTGCCAGAGCCTGGTCCTGACGCTGATCGGCACCGTTAATGCTCACGGTGACGCCCATCAGGCTTGGATCCTGCTGAGGCAGCGTAATTTTTGGTGAGACATCAATGGTGGTAGGCGGGGTTGCACAGCCTGCCAGCATAAAAAGGGCTACCAACGGAAAGAAGAGTTTTTTTAACATTTTCGGGTTCTCAACGAATCGTAAGCATATAAAGAGAAAAATTGCCGTCATCATAACATCGCTAACGGCCAGGGGAAGTGGTCAACGCATGTAAATTCATCGCCTTGTCCGAAAACTGACCAACTCACCCATTTTCTCCTCTCGCGAATGACGAAAGGTATGAGTCTCGCAATGAACTTCATTCGTTTGAATGAGAAAATCAGACGAAAGCTAAATATTTGTTGTCAAGGTGTAATGGAAACGGTAAAAGCGGCTAACATTTAAAGGGATGGGTGACATCCTGGCGTTGTCGGAGGAGTAATTTCATGATGATACGTGAGCAGATAGAAGATAAATTAAGGGCAGCGTTCAACCCTGTGTTCCTCGAAGTCGTCGACGAGAGCTATCGTCATAACGTGCCGGCAGGTTCTGAAAGCCACTTCAAAGTGGTTCTGGTTAGCGATCGCTTCACGGGAGAACGTTTCCTGAACCGACACCGCTTGATCTACAGCACCTTGACGGAAGAACTCTCCACCACCGTGCATGCGCTGGCACTGCATACCTACACCATTAAGGAATGGGAAGGCTTGCAGGATACGGTTTTCGCATCACCGCCGTGTCGCGGTGCAGGCACCATCGCCTGATAAATCGGATTTGCAACGGCTGGAGCTTTTCCAGTATGTTGCTTACAGATTTCCTCAAAACGGCCTCCGGGCCGTTTTGTTTTGTCTGAGTTTTGAGCGGATGGAGCGATTTTAAGGCTAAAAATAGCCTTAAAGTGTGAAAAAAGCCGCAGCAACATGCCCCAACCGTTCTCGACTCACCTAAGTGATGCCGCTATAATGCCGCGTCTTATTGAATGTCTTCGGGATGATTCTGGCGACAGGGAATGTGAATCTGCACTAAGAGAGCATCCCGGTATAACAGACAGATTCAGAGTTGACCGAGCACTGTGATTTTTTTGAGGTAACAAGATGCAAGTTTCAGTTGAAACCACTCAAGGCCTTGGCCGCCGTGTAACGATTACTATCGCTGCTGACAGCATCGAAACTGCTGTGAAAAGCGAGCTGGTCAACGTAGCAAAAAAAGTACGTATTGACGGCTTCCGTAAGGGCAAAGTTCCAATGAATGTTGTTGCTCAGCGTTATGGCGCCTCTGTGCGTCAGGATGTGCTGGGTGAACTGATGAGCCGCAACTTTATTGATGCGATCATCAAAGAAAAAATCAATCCGGCCGGCGCGCCAAACTACGTTCCAGGCGAATACAAACTGGGCGAAGACTTCACTTACTCCGTAGAGTTCGAAGTGTACCCGGAAGTTGAGCTGAAAGGTCTGGAATCTATCGAAGTTGAAAAACCGATTGTCTCCGTGACTGACGAAGATGTTGACGGCATGCTGGACACCCTGCGCAAGCAGCAGGCGAACTGGAAAGAGAAAGAAGGCGCTGTTGACGCGGAAGACCGTGTGACCATCGACTTCACCGGTTCTGTAGACGGCGAAGAGTTTGAAGGCGGCAAAGCGTCTGACTTCGTACTGGCAATGGGCCAGGGTCGTATGATCCCAGGCTTCGAAGACGGTATCAAAGGCCACAAGGCTGGCGAAGAGTTCACTATCGACGTGACCTTCCCTGAAGAATACCACGCTGAAAACCTGAAAGGTAAAGCAGCGAAGTTCGTGATCAACCTGAAGAAAGTGGAAGAGCGCGAACTGCCAGAACTGACTGAAGAATTCATCAAGCGTTTCGGCGTGGAAGATGGTTCAGTTGCTGGCCTGCGTACCGAAGTGCGTAAAAACATGGAGCGCGAGCTGAACGGTGCTGTGCGTAACCGTGTGAAATCTCAGGCGATTGAAGGTCTGGTGAAAGCGAACGATATCGACGTTCCTGCAGCCCTGATCGACAGCGAAATCGACGTGCTGCGCCGTCAGGCTGCACAGCGTTTTGGTGGCAACCAGCAGCAAGCGATGGAACTGCCACGCGAGCTGTTTGAAGAGCAAGCGAAACGTCGCGTTGTTGTTGGCCTGCTGCTGGGCGAAGTGATTCGTACCCACGAGCTGAAAGCTGACGAAGAGCGCGTGAAAGGCCTGATCGAAGAGATGGCTTCTGCATACGAAGATCCATCAGAAGTGATCGAGTTCTACGGTAAGAACAAAGAGCTGATGGACAACATGCGCAACGTCGCACTGGAAGAGCAGGCTGTTGAAGCGGTTCTGGCGAAAGCGAAAGTGACCGAAAAAGCGACCTCTTTCAACGAACTGATGAACCAGCAGGCGTAATAACGCCCTAACGGTTTAAAGTTTGACCAAAAAACCCGTTGCCCTCCGGCGACGGTTTTTTTTTATCGCAGCTTTAGTCCTGGAAGGGTGCTAAAACGCCCTTTCAGTGTTAGCGTTACAACAAAAGGTTGTTATGCTTGAAATAGGGCGTGGCGAACCCCATAAGTATGTAATCACGATGATTGAGACTGGCTGATAATCCGTCCATAAGGTTACAATCAGTACAGCAGGTGTTTTCAATTTTGAACCAGGAGACGGAAATGTCATACAGTGGCGAACGAGATAACTTTGCACCCCATATGGCGCTGGTGCCAATGGTTATTGAACAGACCTCACGTGGTGAGCGTTCTTTCGATATCTATTCCCGTCTGCTCAAGGAACGCGTTATCTTTCTGACCGGCCAGGTAGAAGACCATATGGCTAACCTGATCGTAGCGCAGATGCTGTTCCTGGAAGCGGAAAACCCGGAAAAAGACATTTACCTGTACATCAACTCGCCAGGCGGTGTGATTACGGCGGGTATGTCCATTTATGACACCATGCAATTCATCAAGCCAGATGTCAGCACGATCTGTATGGGTCAGGCTGCATCCATGGGTGCCTTCCTGTTAACCGCAGGGGCGAAAGGTAAGCGTTTCTGCCTGCCTAACTCCCGTGTGATGATTCACCAGCCGCTGGGTGGTTACCAGGGGCAGGCGACGGATATCGAAATCCACGCCCGCGAAATTCTGAAAGTAAAAGCGCGCATGAATGAACTTATGGCGCAGCATACAGGTCAATCTCTCGAGCAGATCGAGCGCGATACCGAGCGCGATCGCTTCCTCTCTGCTCCAGAGGCAGTTGAGTACGGCTTAGTCGACTCCGTATTGACCCATCGTAATTGATGCCCGCGACGCGAGTGTGCCGCTATACTAAGGTAGGGCGGCACGCTGCTTTAAGCAGTACGCGTCTTAGAATGGCATTTGCGTCGTCATGTGCGGCACAAAGAACTTAAAAAGAGGTTTGGACTCATGACAGATAAACGCAAAGATGGTTCGGGCAAACTGCTGTACTGCTCTTTTTGCGGCAAAAGCCAGCATGAAGTGCGTAAACTGATTGCCGGGCCGTCCGTGTATATCTGCGACGAATGTGTTGATTTATGTAACGACATCATTCGCGAAGAGATTAAAGAAGTTGCGCCGCACCGTGAGCGTAGCGCATTGCCAACGCCGCATGAAATTCGTCATCACCTTGACGACTATGTCATCGGACAAGAGCAGGCGAAGAAAGTGCTGGCGGTAGCGGTATATAACCACTACAAACGTCTGCGTAACGGCGACACCAGTAATGGCGTAGAACTGGGTAAAAGTAACATCCTGCTGATCGGACCGACGGGTTCCGGTAAAACGTTGCTGGCGGAAACCCTGGCGCGCCTGCTGGATGTTCCGTTTACCATGGCCGATGCCACCACCCTGACCGAAGCCGGTTATGTGGGTGAAGACGTTGAGAACATCATTCAGAAACTGCTGCAGAAGTGCGATTACGACGTACAGAAAGCACAGCGCGGCATTGTTTATATTGATGAGATCGACAAGATCTCCCGTAAATCAGACAACCCGTCCATCACCCGCGACGTGTCGGGTGAAGGCGTGCAGCAGGCGCTGCTGAAGTTGATCGAAGGTACGGTTGCCGCCGTTCCACCGCAGGGGGGGCGTAAGCATCCTCAGCAGGAGTTCCTGCAGGTTGATACCTCCAAGATCCTGTTCATCTGTGGCGGTGCGTTTGCCGGTCTGGATAAAGTCATTTCCCACCGTGTTGAAACCGGCTCCGGCATTGGTTTCGGCGCAACGGTAAAAGCCTCGTCCGAAAAACCGAACGAAGGTGAACTGCTTTCGCAGGTTGAACCTGAAGATCTGATCAAATTCGGTCTGATTCCTGAGTTCATTGGCCGTCTGCCCGTTGTGGCCACGCTGAATGAGCTGAGTGAAGAGGCGCTGATTCAGATCCTGAAAGAGCCGAAAAATGCGCTGACCAAGCAGTACCAGGCGCTGTTCAATCTGGAAGGGGTTGACCTTGAATTCCGTGACGAAGCGCTTGATGCGATTGCTAAGAAAGCGATGATCCGTAAAACCGGTGCGCGTGGTCTGCGTTCAATCGTTGAAGCGGCGCTGCTCGATACCATGTACGATCTGCCGTCGATGGAAGATGTTGAGAAAGTGGTTATCGACGAGTCCGTAATCAGCGGCCAAACCAAGCCGCTGCTGATTTACGGTAAACCGGAAGCCCAGCAGGCATCTGGCGAATAATTCACCAAATCATACAAGCAGTTAATTAAAAAGGGGGGATTTTATCTCCCCTTTACTTTTTCCGTATTCATAGCGTTGAATGTGTGGGAAACATCCCCATATACTGGATACATGTTAATGGTTATGTGAAGTACAGTGACATGACCAGCTTACCTGGCGGACACTAAACTAAGAGAGAGCTCTATGAATCCTGAGCGTTCTGAACGCATTGAAATCCCCGTATTGCCGTTGCGCGATGTGGTGGTTTATCCGCACATGGTCATACCCTTGTTTGTAGGGCGGGAAAAATCTATCCGTTGCCTCGAAGCCGCCATGGATCATGATAAAAAAATCATGCTGGTAGCACAGAAAGAAGCATCGACGGATGAGCCGGGTGTAAACGATCTTTTCACCGTCGGGACCGTGGCCTCTATTTTGCAGATGCTGAAGCTGCCTGACGGCACCGTGAAGGTGCTGGTCGAAGGGCTGCAGCGTGCGCGTATTACCACTCTGTCAGATGACGGCGAACACTTCTCTGCCAAGGCAGAGTACCTTGATTCGCCTGAGCTTGATGAGCGCGAGCAGGAAGTGCTGGTGCGCACCGCAATTAGCCAGTTTGAAGGCTATATCAAGCTGAATAAAAAAATCCCACCAGAAGTGCTGACGTCGCTGAACAGCATCGACGATCCCGCGCGTCTGGCGGACACCATCGCAGCACACATGCCGCTGAAGCTGGCTGACAAACAGTCCGTGCTGGAAATGTCGGACGTTAACGAACGTCTGGAATACCTGATGGCGATGATGGAGTCTGAAATCGATCTGCTGCAGGTTGAGAAACGTATTCGCAACCGCGTCAAAAAGCAGATGGAGAAATCTCAGCGTGAGTACTATCTGAATGAGCAAATGAAAGCGATTCAGAAAGAGCTCGGCGAGATGGACGACGCGCCGGACGAAAACGAAGCGCTGAAGCGTAAAATCGACGCGGCGAAGATGCCGAAAGAGGCGAAAGAGAAAGCCGAAGCAGAATTGCAGAAGCTGAAAATGATGTCTCCAATGTCGGCTGAAGCAACCGTCGTACGCGGCTACATTGAGTGGATGGTGCAGGTTCCGTGGAACGCCCGCAGCAAGGTCAAAAAAGACCTGCGTCAGGCGCAGGAGATCCTGGATACCGACCACTACGGCCTGGAACGCGTGAAAGACCGCATTCTTGAGTACCTCGCGGTACAAAGCCGTGTAAACAAAATCAAAGGCCCAATTCTGTGTCTGGTAGGACCGCCGGGGGTGGGTAAAACCTCTCTGGGACAGTCCATCGCCAAAGCGACCGGACGTAAGTATATCCGTATGGCGCTGGGCGGCGTACGCGATGAAGCGGAAATCCGCGGTCACCGTCGTACCTACATCGGTTCTATGCCGGGTAAACTGATCCAGAAAATGGCGAAAGTGGGCGTTAAAAACCCGCTGTTCCTGCTTGATGAGATCGACAAAATGTCTTCGGACATGCGTGGCGATCCGGCCTCTGCACTGCTGGAAGTACTTGATCCAGAACAGAACGTGGCGTTCAGCGATCACTACCTGGAAGTGGACTACGACCTGAGCGATGTGATGTTCGTGGCAACCTCCAACTCCATGAACATTCCGGCCCCGCTGCTGGACCGTATGGAAGTGATCCGCCTCTCCGGTTACACCGAAGACGAGAAGCTGAATATCGCGAAACAGCACCTGCTGCCGAAACAGATTGAGCGTAACGCACTGAAAGCCAACGAACTGACTGTCGAGGACAGCGCGATTATCGGCATCATTCGCTATTACACCCGTGAAGCGGGCGTGCGTAGCCTTGAGCGTGAAATCTCTAAACTGTGCCGCAAGGCGGTGAAACAGCTGCTGCTGGATAAGAGCCTGAAACACATTGTGATCAACGGCGACAATCTGCATGCCTACCTGGGCGTTCAGCGCTTCGACTACGGTCGTGCGGATAATGAAAACCGCGTAGGCCAGGTGACCGGTCTGGCATGGACGGAAGTGGGCGGCGATCTGCTGACCATCGAAACCGCCTGTGTACCGGGTAAAGGCAAGCTGACCTACACCGGCTCGCTGGGTGAAGTGATGCAGGAGTCCATTCAGGCGGCGCTGACCGTGGTGCGCGCGCGCGCGGAAAAACTGGGGATTAACCCGGATTTCTACGAAAAACGCGACATCCACGTTCACGTCCCGGAAGGGGCGACGCCGAAAGATGGTCCAAGCGCGGGTATTGCCATGTGTACGGCGCTGGTCTCCTGTCTGACAGGCAACCCGGTACGCGCTGATGTGGCAATGACCGGTGAAATCACCCTGCGTGGTCAGGTTCTGCCTATCGGCGGGTTAAAAGAAAAACTGCTGGCGGCACACCGTGGTGGGATCAAAACCGTATTGATTCCTTACGAGAATAAACGCGATCTGGAAGAGATTCCGGACAACGTGATTGCCGATCTGCAGATTCATCCTGTTAAGCGAATTGAGGAAGTTCTTACTCTCGCATTGCAGAATGAGCCGTCCGGAATGCAGGTTGTAACCGCAAAATAGTGACCTCGCGCAAAGAGCGTCAATAAAAACAAGGCTGGTAAGGCATTTCGCACTTGCCAGCCTTTTTTTGTATAGCTAATTTAGATTGCTGATTAGGTCAGCCATCAACAACGGGTGTTGTAAGGTCATGGCAGGCCTGATATAACTGCTGCGCGGTCGCGTTGTGAAGGACTCAGGCGCGATATAAATTATAAAGAGAGGAAGAGAACAGTGAATAAATCTCAACTGATTGACAAAATTGCTGCTGGTGCTGATATTTCTAAAGCTGCAGCTGGACGTGCGTTAGATGCATTAATTGCTTCTGTTACTGAATCTCTGCAGGCTGGAGACGACGTTGCACTGGTAGGCTTCGGTACTTTTGCTGTTAAAGAGCGTGCTGCCCGTACTGGCCGCAACCCTCAGACCGGTAAAGAGATCACCATTGCTGCTGCTAAAGTGCCGGGTTTCCGTGCAGGTAAAGCGCTGAAAGACGCAGTAAATTGATTGCTTTCCCGTTTCAGGGAAGCCGGAAAGTACAAGGGCGCATCATTTGATGTGCCTTTTTTGTTTGTCCAGACCTGATTTGTGCGAGTTTATGCGAGTTGTGGGCTGACAATCGCCCCGTTTTCTTGTCACAATACGCCTTTACGCGCGACGGGCAGGATTTTCCGTCAGCGTCAGGTAACCAGTCACCTACAGCGGAGTGTTGTTACACCATGATGGACAGCTTACGCACGGCTGCTAACAGTCTCGTGCTCAAGATTATTTTCGGTATCATTATCGTGTCGTTCATATTGACCGGCGTGAGCAGTTACCTTATTGGCGGTGGCGCGAACTATGCCGCAAAAGTGAATGGCCAGGAGATCAGCCGTGGTCAGTTCGAGAATGCTTTTGCCGGTGAACGTAACCGTATGCAGCAACAGCTGGGCGACCAATTCTCTGAACTGGCGGCGAATGAAGGGTATATGAAGACCCTGCGCCAACAGACGCTGAACCGTCTTATCGACGAAGCGTTGCTGGATCAGTATGCCAAAAAGCTGGGTCTTGGCATCAGCGATGAGCAGGTGAAAAAAGCGATCTTCGCCACTCAGGCCTTCCAGTCAAACGGTAAATTCGACAACGCCCGTTACAATAGCATCGTCAACCAGATGGGTATGACGGCTGACCAATACGCTCAGGCGCTGCGTAACCAACTGACCACTCAGCAGCTTATCAATGCCGTTGTGGGCACCGATTTCATGCTCAAAGGTGAGACGGAAGAGCTGGCCGCGCTGGTGGCGCAGCAGCGCGTTGTCCGTGAAGCGACCATTGATGTTAACGCCCTGGCGGCCAAACAGCAGGTCAGCGACGCGGAACTGAACGCCTGGTACGAGCAGAACAAAAATACCTTCGTTTCTCCAGAGCAGTTCCGCGTGAGCTACATCAAGCTGGATGCTGCCGGGCTGCAGGAAACGGCGTCTGATACAGAAATTCAGTCTTACTACGATCAGCATCAGGATCAGTTCACTCAGCCGCAGCGTAACCGCTACAGCGTGATTCAGACTAAAACCGAGGCTGACGCCAAAGCGGTACTGGATGAGCTGAATAAAGGGGCTGATTTCGCCACCCTCGCGAAAGCAAAATCCACCGATATTATCTCTGCCAAAAACGGCGGTGATATGGGCTGGCTGGAAGACGCAACCACGCCGGACGAACTGAAAAATGCGGGTCTGAAAGAGAAAGGCCAGCTTTCTGGTGTCATTAAGTCTTCCGTTGGTTTCCTGGTCGCGCGTCTGGACGACATCACCGCGGCGAAAACCAAGCCGCTGGCTGACGTTCGTGATGATATCGCGGCGAAAGTGAAACAGGAAAAAGCGCTCGATGCCTACTACGCACTTCAACAGAAGGTGAGCGATGCCGCCAGCAACTACAACGAATCGCTGGCGGGTGCTGAGCAGGCTGCTGGGGTGAAAGCGGTTGAGACGGGCTGGTTTGGTCGTGACAACCTGCCGGAAGAGCTGAACTTTAAACCGGTTTCAGACGCCATCTTTAACGGTGGTCTGGTGGGCGAGAACGGCACGCCAGGCAGCAACTCTGACATCATTACCGTCGACGGTGACCGTGCGTTCGTGCTGCGCGTCAGCGAGCACAAGCCGGAAGCGGTCAAACCGCTGGCAGAAGTGAAGGATCAGGTTGCCGCTCAGGTTAAGCACAACAAAGCGGAACAGCAGGCGAAACTGGATGCTGAGAAGATTCTGGCTGATCTGAAAGCGGGCAAAGACGATGCGCTGAAAGCAGCAGGCCTGAGCTTCGGTGAAGCGAAAACGCTGAGCCGTACCGGTCAGGACCCCATCAGCCAGGCTGCGTTTGGCCTGACTCTGCCTGCGAAGGACAAACCAAGCTTCGGCACCACCACCGATATGCAGGGTAACGTTGTTCTGCTGGCGCTGGACGAAGTAAAAGCCGGTACCCTGCCAGAAGCGCAGAAGAAGGCGATGGTTCAGGGCATTACCCAGAACAATGCTCAGATTGCTTTCGAAGCCATGATGAGCAACCTGCGTAAAGATGCCAAAATCAAGCTGGGCGATGTGATGACTCAGCAGCAATAATTACGTCTCTGCTCGCAGATTTTCGTAACGCTCTGCAAAAACTAAAGGCCGCTTTCGCGGCCTTTTCCATTTCTGCAATCTGCCGTTTGTAGCTGTTTTTCCGGGCGGCTATCGTGACGTGGCTGTCAACAAACAAGGAGAAAACAGCATGAAATGTGGAATCAAATCACTGTTAATTGCGCTGGCTATTGCCACCACCGGGATGACCACGAGTGCGCTGGCCGCGACGCCCGCAGCCAAAGCACAGACGGTACAGAGCAAGTCTGACGCCTCAGCGTCAGTGCAAGGGCAATCCAAAGCGGCTGATGCCGGCAAAACGGCGGATGATGACGGTTCGCGGGTCAGTATCAATTCGGCCTCTGCGGAAGATCTCGCCCGCGCAATGAACGGTGTCGGCCTGAAAAAAGCACAGGCCATCGTCAGCTACCGCGAAGAGTATGGTCCTTTCAAAACTGTCGACGACCTCAAACAGGTGCCGGGCATGGGCAGCGCGCTGGTGGAGCGTAACCTCTCACACCTGACGTTGTAATCTCACAATTACTTGCACTGCGGCGATAATTTGCCAGGATAAAGAGGTCATACCAGTTATGACCTCTGATCCTATAACAACAGTAAAGGCTATTGCGCTATGCAGACAAAAATCAAAGTACGTGGTTACCACCTTGATGTTTACCAGCACGTTAACAACGCCCGCTATCTTGAGTTCCTTGAAGAAGCGCGCTGGGACGGGCTGGAAAACAGCGAAAGCTTTCAGTGGTTGACCGCGCATAACATCGCGTTCGTGGTCGTCAATATCAACATCAACTACCGCCGCCCGGCCGTGCTGGGTGATGTACTCACGGTGACCAGTCAGGTGCAACAGCTCAACGGCAAGAGTGGTGTATTAAGCCAGGTGGTGACGCTTGATCCTGAAGGGCAGGTGGTGGCTGATGCACTGATCACCTTTGTCTGTATCGATCTGAAAACCCAGAAGGCTCTGCCGCTGGAAGGGGCATTGCGGGAGAAGCTGGAGCTGATGATCGTTTAGAAATTTTGTCTTTTATAAAAGACAAAACGTTTTTCCAGGGATAGAATCATGGACAGGGACTACGTTGTTGCACGCTACCGTACCCGTGACGGAAAAGTGCCATTTGAGGAGTGGGTAGCGAAGATGAAGCGAAAGGATCCGGAATTAGTGTTTCGGATTCTTTTGCGAATTGACCGTGCAGAGAAAGGGAATTTCGGCGATTACCGGTATCTCAGAGATGGTATCTGGGAATTGAAAATTGATTGTGGTCCCGGATATCGAATCTATTTTGCAGTACAACATCGGGAGATCCTATTGTTGCTGATTGGGGGTGACAAAAAGAGTCAAAGGACCGATGTGAAACTGGCAATTGATTACTGGAATGACCATCAAAAGGAGAAATCCGATGAGCAAAAGCGAACGAAAATTCTCTAGCTCCGTCAGTCACGATGAAGCCGTCGTAAAAATGCTTCGCGAAAACCCTTCCTACGCTCAGCTATATCTGCAGGTTGCGTTGGATGAGATTTATGAAGACCAGGGAATCCCTGCATACTTAATCGCGCTAAGACGTGTTATCGAATCCCGCGGTGGCATAGGTGAAATTGCTGCCAAATCCGGTCTGTCCCGCCAACAGTTATACCGAACCTTATCTGACAACGGTAACCCAACGCTGACGACGCTAATGAAAGTGACTCGTGCTGCCGGCGTAAAACTGTTCGACAGCACGGTTAAGTAGCGTTATTTAAGCCCGGTCTTTTGCTTCATTGCGGCCATCACGCCAACTTTATCGGCCAGATAGTGGTTCAGCCCGTTAGCGCGAAGATTACAGGCCGCGCACTGGCCGCAACCGTCGCCTTTGATGCCGTTATAGCAGGTGAGGGTTTCACTGCGAACCAGATCCAGCTTGCCCCAGTAGTCCGCCAGGGCCCAGGTTTCGGCTTTATCCAGCCACATCAACGGCGTCTCAAAGCGCGTCTCTTTCGCCATGCCCAGATTGACGGCGTGGTTTAATGCTTTCACGAATTCGTCACGGCAGTCCGGGTAGCCGGAGAAGTCTGTTTCGCATACGCCAGTGATTACCGCTTCGGCTTTCACCTGGTAGGCGTAGATCGCCGTCAGGGTCAGAAACAGAATATTGCGGCCCGGTACGAAGGTATTCGGAATGCCGCTGGCATCGGGTTCATAATCCGGTACAGGAATGCTGTCGCGGGTGAGGCTACTGACAGCCAGTTCATTTAACAGCGTAACGTCCAGCACCTTGTGCGCGCGTGCCCCCAGTTTGAGGGCCAGTTCACGGGCAACGTCGATTTCAGCGCGGTGGCGCTGACCATAATCGAAGGTCACACAGTGAACTTCATCATACTGATGAAGGGCCTGAACCAGGCAAGTAGTAGAGTCTTGTCCTCCGCTGAACACGACGACGGCACGTTTCATAAATCATCTCAACAGTTACGGTAAAAACGTTATGTTACCGCCTGGCTACGGCGGCGACCAGCTTCTTCACGATTTGGGGGCAGGCAGCCAGGCTTCGGTAAAATCAAACCAGCCGCGGGTGTTAAGGCGTATCCCGTTTACGCCTGGCGGCGCGCTGATTTGATACTGATAATTAAAGAGCGGCGTCAACACCGCGTTCTCCATTAAGCGGCTGAAAATGGCTTGCAGCCCCGCGTGCCGGTCCCGGGACTCGGCTTGGGCCTGCACCGCATCCAGCGTGGCTTGCAAATGGGCGTAAGCCGGTGCGCTTAACACATGCGGCCAAAGCGCATCACAGCGGAGCCACTGCTCAAGCGTATACGCTGGCGCTTCGCCAATCAGCTTATCTCCCATCATGATGTCTGCATCGGCAAGCTGCTGGCATCCATCCCACGTCTTCGCGTCGTGAAAGATGACGGTCAATTCACAACCCTGCAGTGCGAGGTACTCCTTCAGCTGGCTGGCCATGGTGTGAAGCTCAACGGGCAGATGATAAACCAGCGTCAACGCCTCAGGGAGGGCAATGTCCGTCAAATCAGGCCATTCCGGGATTGTCCAGCCGGGAAGCAGTTCATGAGTTGGCGTGATGAGCCCTTCGTTGAGCGGAAGCGTGTGCAGAAGCCTGGAGAGATGAATGATATTAATCAGCCGCTTTGCCTGGATCTCACTCAGCCGCGCGCTCTGTTTCAGCGTGAGATAACAGAAGCCCAGGCTGGTGCTGCTGCTCACCAGCCGCAGGCTTTCGAGCTCATCGGCCTCGCCAATGGCGATTTGCACCGGGTGGCGACAGCTGGTACCCAGCCTGTAATCAAAAAGCTGGGGAGTGATCCAGTACTCGATGGCCTTAAGCAGCGGATGACTCAGGTGGTACTGCTCATGGCTTTCCAGGCGTACCAGGTCGGGCTCAAAGAGGGTCAGCCGGAAGGGACCACTGCCGACGACCGGGCGATCGGGATGCGCCAGACGGCTACAGTAGGTTGCCAGCCTGTGCGCCAGCCAGTAGTCCGGTTGATGTAAAACAAACGTCAGACATTGCGGATGTGTGGTTTCGACAGACAAGACGCTCTGAAAAAGCGTTCGCATGATGGGCTGCGCTAACAACGCCGTCAGGCTTCGCTGGAGTTGCGCCGTTTCTATTTTATCGCCGTCATGCCAGTGCAGCGTGGAGCGAATATAGAAATGCCAGCGCAGCCCGTCAGCAGAGACCTCCCAGTGATGCGCCAGATCGCCGGTGGGTTCACTGCTGTTACCGTTAAATCGCGTCAAGCCTGAGAACACCTGTCCTGCCAGATGTTGCTCGGCCCGGCCCGGTAAAAAACCCGGCTGAAGGGGTTCCAGCGAGCGATAGTAGGGGATGCGCAGCGTCGGCGTGTCGTTTTGCCATTGCCCACCCAAAAACGGATGCAGTAACGAACGCAGCTCGTCAGGCGCAAGCTGGGCCAGCTCCAGCGCGTTATGCTGCTGTCCGCTCTTCAGCGCTTCTTCCATCATCATATTGCGCAGGGACTCCGGGGTGGCATGGAACGTCAGTTCGCCGCGCTTGCCGCGACCAGACTGCGCGCGCCAGCTCAGCCAGCCCGCCTCCTGAGCCTGACGCAGCAGCGTTCGGACATGCCGCTCGCTACAAAAACAGCGGGCTGCCAGCTCGCTGATAGTGACCTGCTGCGTCGCACCTTCGGACGGCTGCCATAAACGGTGATACTGGTTAAGACGGTTAAGCTGACGCATAGAAACCCGGAACAATAATTATCATCTATTCACTATTACTTCCGTATATCTCACCTGATACTGATGCACAAGCTAATCGCATCACATTTCAGGAGTCATCATGGCCCGCCTCGCTGCATTTGATATGGACGTCACGCTGTTAATGCCGGATCACCGTCTGGGAGAGAAAACGCTGAGTGCCCTGAAGCGCCTGCGCGAGCGAGATGTCACTCTGACATTTGCCACCGGCCGACATGTTCTGGAGATGCGCCATTTACTGGGCGCGTTTTCTCTTGATGCTTTTCTGATCACCGGAAACGGAACGCGCATTCACACCGTCGAAGGGGAGGTACTGCACCGTCAGGATCTTAACCCGGAAGTGGCGGATATCGTCCTGCACAGCACCTGGGACACACAGGCCAGTGTCCACGTTTTTAACGATCAAGGCTGGTTTACCGGAAGCGAAATCCCCGAGTTACTGCATGCGCATGTCTATAGCGGTTTTAAATATCAGCTTATCGATCTGCGCCGGATCCCCGCCCACGCGGTGACCAAGATCTGCTTCTGTGGCGATCACGACGATCTGCGACGCCTGCGCATCCAGTTAAATGAGGCGCTCGGCAACCGGGCGCATCTGACCTTCTCGGCGGTAGATTGTCTGGAAGTATTACCCGTGGGCTGTAACAAAGGTTCCGCCCTGGCGGTACTGAGCGACCATCTGGGCTTAACGCTGCAGGATTGTATGGCATTTGGCGACGCCATGAATGACCGAGAGATGCTGGGCAGCGTGGGGCGCGGCTTGATTATGGGGAATGCGATGCCGCAGCTGATTGCCGAGCTTCCTCATCTGCCCGTTATCGGACACTGCGGTAACGAAGCGGTGTCCCATTTTTTGACTCATTGGCTGGACAACAACAACCTCCCTTATTCCCCCGAATAGCGAGCGCCTTCCAGCAAGCCAGACGTCGGTCTGGCTTTTTTTTATTTCAGCAGCTGTGCAATCTGCACTTTCCACGGCGTGATGTCGCCGATGTTAGCCTGTACCCATTCTGCATTGTAGTAGGTCTCAAGGTAGCGCTCGCCGCTGTCGCACAGCAGCGTGACGATGGAGCCGGTACGCCCTTCCTCACGCATGCGTGCCGCCAGCTGCAGTGCGCCCCACATATTGGTGCCTGTCGATGCCCCGACTTTGCGGCCCAGCTGGGTTTCCAGCCAGTGTGCGGTTGCCACGCTGGCGGCATCCGGCACGCGAAGCATTTCATCCACTACATCCGGGATGAATGACGGTTCTACGCGCGGGCGGCCAATTCCTTCAATTTTACTGCCTGACGGGCTGCGAAGATCGGCATCGCGGCTCTGCCAGTAGTCGAGGAACACCGAGTTTTGCGGGTCAACCACCATCAGTTGGGTATCGTAGCCCTGACAGCGAATGTAGCGTCCTATGGTGGCTGAGGTACCACCGGTACCGGCGCTCATCACAATGTACGACGGCACGGGGTGCGGCTCGTGGGTCATCTGGCGGAAAATACTGTCAGCGATGTTGTTATTGCCGCGCCAGTCCGTTGCGCGTTCGGCGAAGGTAAACTGGTCCATATAGTGGCCGTTGAGCTCACGGGCCAGCATTTCAGAGGCGGCGTAGATTTCGCAGGCACTCTCAACGAAGTGGCAGCGACCGCCGTAAAATTCGATCTGCTCGATTTTGCGTTTTGCAGTGCAGGAGGGCATCACCGCGATAAACGGCAGGCCCAGCAGGCGGGCAAAATAGGCTTCGGACACGGCGGTTGAACCGGACGAGGATTCAATAATGGGAGTGCCTTCTTTGATCCAGCCGTTACATAAACCGTATAAAAACAGTGAGCGCGCCAGGCGATGCTTCAGGCTGCCGGTCGGATGGGTGCTTTCATCCTTCAGATAGAGCTGAATACCGTCAAATCCCGGCAGGGAAAGGCGGATCAGGTGGGTATCCGCCGAACGCTGGTAGTCGGCATTGATTTCGCTGATGGCATGTTTAACCCAGGTGCTATTCATCGTAATTATCCGTTTGTCATTTTGTGCCCAGCATAGCGAAAAGCACAGAAAAAATTGTTGCTATCTGGCCTTTAAAATAGAATGAAGGGAGAAAAATTTTCTCTGTGAGGTGGGTATGCTAGATAAAATTGACCGTAAGCTCCTTTCCTTGCTGCAAAGTGACTGTACCCTTTCTTTGCAGGCGCTGGCAGATGCCGTTAATCTGACCACCACACCGTGCTGGAAGCGCCTTAAGAAGCTCGAAGATGATGGCATTTTGCTGGGGCGCGTCGCGCTGCTCGATCCCGAAAAACTGGGGCTTGGGTTGACGGCATTTGTGCTGATTAAAACCCAGCACCACAGCAGCGAGTGGTATTGCCGCTTTGTTACTCAGGTCTCTGAGATGCCCGAGGTGCTCGGTTTCTGGCGAATGGCCGGCGAGTACGATTACCTGATGCGCGTCCAGGTGGCAGACATGAAGCGCTATGATGACTTCTACAAGCGGCTGGTGAACAGCGTCCCGGGCTTATCAGACGTTACCTCAAGCTTCGCCATGGAACAGATTAAGTACACCACAGCCTTACCCATTGAATAACTTCGTAAAAAACCTTCAGGAACAAACCGCGTGCGATTATTTGCCCAATTAAGCTGGTACTTTCGTCGGGAGTGGCAACGCTACCTCGGTGCAGTGGCCCTGCTTATTATCATTGCCATTCTGCAGCTAATCCCGCCGAAAGTGGTGGGGTACGTCGTGGATGGCGTCACCGAACAGCATTACACCACCGCACGGGTGTTGATGTGGGTCGGCACGCTGGTGCTGACGGCCGTCATTGTTTATCTCCTGCGCTACGTCTGGCGCGTGCTGCTGTTTGGTGCGTCCTATCAGCTGGCCGTTGAGCTGCGTGAAGATTTTTACCGCCAGCTGAGCCGACAGCATCCCGAATTTTATCTGCGCCATCGCACCGGGGACCTCATCGCCCGTGCCACGAACGATGTCGATCGCGTGGTCTTCGCCGCCGGAGAAGGGGTATTAACGCTGGTGGACTCGCTGGTGATGGGCTGTGCGGTATTGATTGTCATGTCCACGCAGATCAGCTGGCAGTTGACCCTTCTGGCGCTGCTGCCGATGCCGCTGATGGCATTGGCGATCAATCGCTACGGCGAACAGCTGCACGAGCGCTTCAAACTGGCGCAGGCGGCATTTTCGTCTCTGAACGATCGCACTCAGGAGAGCATGACCAGCATTCGCATGATCAAAGCCTTTGGTCTGGAGGACCGGCAGTCCGCGCTGTTTGCCGCCGATGCGGCAGACACGGGGGCGAAGAACATGCGCGTCGCGCGCATTGACGCCCGTTTTGACCCGACAATCTATGTTGCGATTGGCATGGCCAACCTGCTGGCTATCGGAGGCGGTAGCTGGATGGTGGTACAGGGGACGTTAACCCTGGGACAATTGACCAGTTTTGCGATGTATCTCGGGCTGATGATCTGGCCGATGCTGGCTTTAGCCTGGATGTTCAACATTGTGGAGCGGGGCAGCGCCGCCTACAGCCGCATTCGCGCCATGCTGGCCGAAGCGCCGGTGGTGACTGACGGCAGCGAAGCGGTCCCGGAAGGGCGCGGCGTGACGAAGGTCGACGTCCGTCAATTTGTCTATCCGCAGACGGCGCATCCGGTACTGGAGAACGTCAGCTTTACGCTTCAGCCCGGCCAGATGTTGGGTATTTGTGGTCCGACGGGGGCCGGAAAAAGTACCGTCCTCTCTCTGCTCCAGCGCCACTTTGACGTCACCGAAGGGGATATTCGTTTCCATGATATCCCCCTGAAGAACCTGCTGCTGGATGAGTGGCGTGGCCGCCTGGCGGTGGTCAGCCAGACGCCGTTTTTATTTTCGGACACCGTGGCGAATAACATCGCCCTCGGATGCCCTGCGGCGACGCAGGAGGAGATCGAGCATGTGGCGCGTTTAGCCAGCGTGCATGATGATATTTTGCGTCTGCCGCAGGGGTACGAAACGGAAGTCGGGGAGCGTGGCGTCATGCTGTCCGGCGGGCAGAAACAGCGTATTTCGATTGCCCGTGCGCTGCTGCTGAATGCCGAAATCCTGATCCTGGATGATGCGCTCTCCGCTGTGGATGGCCGTACCGAGCACCAGATCCTGCATAACCTGCGTCAGTGGGGGGACGGTCGCACGGTGATTATCAGCGCTCACCGTTTGTCGGCGCTGACCGAAGCCAGCGAAATTCTGGTATTGCAGCACGGGCACATTGCCCAGCGCGGGCAGCATGAAAATCTTGTTGAGCAACCGGGCTGGTATCGCGATATGTATCGCTATCAACAGCTTGAAGCGGCGCTGGACGATGCCCCCGAACAGAATGAGGAGGCCGCTAATGCGTAAGCTCGGAACGATGTGGCCGACGCTCAAACGTCTGCTGGCCTACGGCTCGCCGTGGCGTAAACCGCTGTCCGTGGCCGTGCTTTTACTCTGGATAGCGGCGATTGCAGAAGTGAGCGGGCCGCTGCTCATCAGTTACTTTATCGACAATATGGTCGCCAAAAGCTACCTGCCCCTGGGGCTGGTGGCGGGTTTAGGCGTCGCTTACGTTGGGTTACAGCTGACGGCTGCAGGGCTGCACTATGCGCAGTCGCTGCTGTTTAACCGCGCAGCCGTCGGTGTCGTTCAGCAGCTGCGCACGGATGTAATGGACGCCGCGCTTCGCCAGCCGCTCAGCGAGTTTGATATTCAGCCGGTCGGGCAGGTTATCTCCCGGGTAACCAACGATACCGAGGTGATCCGCGATCTGTACGTCACCGTGGTGGCGACGGTGCTCCGCAGCGCGGCGCTGATTGGTGCGATGCTGGTGGCAATGTTCAGTCTCGACTGGCGCATGGCGCTGGTGGCGATCACGATCTTCCCGGCGGTGCTGATCGTCATGGTCATCTACCAGCGCTACAGCACGCCAATCGTGCGTCGGGTACGAGCCTATCTGGCCGACATCAACGATGGCTTCAACGAAGTCATCAACGGCATGAGCGTTATCCAGCAGTTCCGCCAGCAGGCGCGCTTTGGTGAACGGATGGGCGAAGCCAGCCGCTCGCACTATATGGCACGCATGCAGACGCTGCGGCTTGACGGTTTTCTGCTGCGTCCGCTGCTGAGCCTTTTCTCTGCGCTGGTGCTTTGCGGTCTCCTGATGCTGTTTGGGCTGAGCGCTAACGGTACGATTGAAGTGGGGGTGCTGTACGCCTTTATTAGCTATCTGGGGCGCCTTAACGAACCGCTGATCGAACTCACCACCCAGCAATCTATGCTGCAACAGGCGGTGGTCGCCGGTGAGCGTGTGTTCGAGCTGATGGACCGGCCGCGACAGGCCTACGGCAACGATGAGCGACCTTTGCAAAGCGGTGCCATTGATTTTGATAATGTCTCGTTTGCCTATCGCGAAGACCGGCTGGTGTTGCAGGATATCTCACTTGATGTTCCGTCGCGTGGTTTCGTGGCGCTGGTGGGCCATACGGGAAGCGGTAAGAGTACCCTCGCCAGCCTGTTAATGGGGTACTACCCGGTTACGCACGGTGAAATCCGGATCGACGGACGTCCGCTCGCGTCTCTTAGCCACAACGTGTTGCGTAAAGGCGTCGCGATGGTGCAGCAGGATCCGGTCGTCCTGGCCGATACCTTCTATGCGAACGTGACCCTGGGGCGGGACTACACGCAGGAGCAGGTCTGGGAGGTACTGGAAAAAGTGCAGCTGGCGGATCTGGCGCGCGGGTTTAGTGAGGGGATCAATACGAAGCTGGGCGAGCAGGGGAACAACCTCTCCGTCGGGCAAAAACAGCTCCTCGCCCTGGCGCGGGTGTTGATTGAAACGCCGCAGGTTCTGATTCTGGATGAAGCGACAGCCAGTATTGACTCCGGTACCGAGCAGGCCATCCAGCAGGCGTTGTCCGCCGTGCGTGACCATACGACGCTGGTGGTGATTGCCCACCGTCTTTCCACCATCGTTGATGCCGATACCATTCTGGTGCTACATCGCGGCCAGGCCGTTGAACGGGGTACGCACCGTGAACTGCTGGAAGCCAAGGGACGTTACTGGCAGATGTATCAGCTTCAGCTGGCAGGCGAAGAGCTGGCGGCCAGCGTGCGTGAGGAAGAATCGCTGAGCGCCTGATGCACCAAAATGAGGCGACGCGCTAACAGTCATTCCTGTTGGTGCAAAACGGAAACGCACCCTGCACCGGCATGGTGCGTTTTTTTTCACCGGTTCGTTTATCAAGGCCGTGTAGCGCTCTTTGCACCGCAGTTCCTTCTGGTTTTCATTTCTGGCACACCCCTTGCAATACCTTCTGCGTAAGCTGCGGCCATTACCGAATTCTGACTGGAGGGGATCTATGAAGCTGGTTACGGTTGTAATCAAACCATTCAAACTCGAAGACGTGCGTGAAGCGTTGTCTTCCATGGGTATTCAGGGACTGACTGTCACCGAAGTGAAAGGCTTTGGTCGTCAGAAGGGTCATGCCGAGCTTTACCGCGGGGCGGAATACAGCGTTAACTTTCTGCCAAAAGTAAAAATTGATGTCGCGATTGCTGACGATCAGCTTGATGAAGTCATTGATGTCATTAGCAAAGCGGCCTACACAGGCAAAATTGGCGACGGCAAAATTTTCGTTGCCGAACTGCAGCGCGTCATTCGCATTCGTACCGGCGAATCTGACGAAGCGGCACTGTAAGTAACTCCTGGCACACAGTGATAGGGATCGAGAAAATGAAGATAGCAACACTTAAAACGGGTCTGGGTTCGCTGGCACTGCTGCCGGGCCTCGCGCTGGCTGCCCCTGCGGTGGCAGATAAAGCCGATAACGCCTTTATGATGATCAGCACCGCGCTGGTGCTGTTCATGTCAATTCCTGGGATTGCCCTGTTCTACGGCGGTCTGATCCGTGGCAAAAACGTTCTCTCCATGCTGACCCAGGTAGCCGTGACCTTCGCACTGGTCTGCGTGCTGTGGGTGGTTTACGGTTACTCGCTGGCCTTTGGCACCGGCAACGCCTTCTTCGGTAACTTTGACTGGGTGATGCTGAAAAATATTGAGCTGACCGCGCTGATGGGCAGTTTCTACCAGTATATTCACGTTGCGTTCCAGGGCTCGTTCGCCTGCATCACCGTCGGGCTGATTGTAGGCGCGCTGGCCGAGCGTATTCGTTTCTCTGCCGTTCTGATCTTTGTGGTGGTCTGGCTGACGCTCTCCTATGTGCCGATTGCGCACATGGTCTGGGGCGGCGGTCTGCTGGCAACGCACGGCGCGCTGGACTTCGCGGGCGGTACCGTCGTACATATCAACGCCGCGGTAGCGGGTCTGGTTGGCGCATACCTGATCGGCAAACGCGTGGGCTTCGGTAAAGAAGCGTTCAAACCGCACAACCTGCCGATGGTCTTTACCGGTACCGCGATCCTCTACTTTGGCTGGTTTGGCTTCAACGCCGGGTCTGCAAGCGCAGCAAACGAAATCGCCGCGCTGGCCTTCGTGAACACCGTCGTGGCCACAGCCGGTGCGATCCTCTCCTGGGTCTTCGGTGAGTGGGCGGTGCGCGGTAAACCTTCCCTGCTGGGTGCCTGTTCTGGCGCAATCGCGGGCCTGGTCGGTATCACGCCTGCCTGTGGTTATGTGGGTGTCGGTGGTGCGCTGCTGGTAGGTTTGGTTGCAGGTCTTGCAGGTCTGTGGGGCGTTACGGCACTGAAACGCGTGCTGCGCGTTGATGACCCTTGCGATGTATTTGGTGTGCACGGTGTGTGCGGCATCGTCGGCTGTATCATGACCGGTATCTTCGCCGCGAAATCGCTGGGTGGCGTGGGCTATGCAGAAGGTGTCACTATGGTTCATCAAGTACTGGTGCAGCTGGAAAGTATTGCTATCACCGTGGTGTGGTCTGCCGTTGTCGCTTTTATTGGCTACAAGCTGGCGGACATGACTGTGGGTCTGCGCGTACCGGAAGAGCAGGAGCGCGAAGGTCTGGATGTGAACAGCCACGGCGAGAATGCGTATAACGCATAACCAACAGCAAAACGGCAATCTCGATTGCCGTTTTTAATGTTTATTCCCTCTCCCTGTGGGAGAGGGCCAGGGTGAGGGCATCAGGCCGCACGTTATTAACCGCGATTACGCATTACCCCTTCCTGCACCGTTGAAGCGACCAGCACGCCGTCCTGCGTATAAAACTCTCCACGCACAAACCCGCGAGCACTCGATGCCGACGTACTCTCCACGCTGTAAAGCAGCCACTCATTCATGTTGAAGGGACGGTGGAACCACATGGAGTGGTCGATGGTCGCGACCTGCATCCCTTTTTCGAGGAACCCGACGCCGTGCGGCTGCAGCGCCACCGGCAGAAAGTTAAAATCTGACGCATACCCGAGCAGATACTGATGCACGCGGAAATCTTCCGGCACGGTACCGTTGGCGCGGATCCAGACCTGACGTTTCGGCTCGGCGGTGTGACCCTTCATCGGGTTATGGAACTCGACGGGGCGGATCTCCAGCGGTTTATCGCACAGAAATTTCTCTTTGACCTGCGGCGGAAGCAGATGCGCCAGCGCACGGGCGATATCGGTCTCTGATTTGAGCGTGTCTGGCGACGGTGCCGGCGGCATCGTTTTCTGATGCTCGTATCCCGGTTCCGGTGCCTGGAACGAGGCGGTCATATAGAAGATGGGCTTACCGTTCTGAATGGCCGCCACGCGGCGGGCACTGAAACTATTACCGTCACGCAGAACTTCAACATCATACACAATGGGTTTTGCGCTATCGCCAGGGCGTAAGAAATAGCTGTGGAACGAATGCACCAGACGGTCTGCCGGGACGGTCTCCTTTGCCGCGTACAGCGCTTGTCCAACGACTTGCCCACCGAAGACCTGGCGCAAGCCTAAATCTTCACTCTGTCCGCGAAAGAGTCCTTCCTCAATTTTTTCCAGATTCAGTAATGTCAGCAGATTGTTCAGTGCCTGACTCATAGTTGTCCTCAATAAACGCCGTAGCGAAAGATAGGCAGAGTATAACGCAGAAATCTAAGTGGTCCGATGGGTAGAATAATCTTAATATCGGCACGTTTTCAGGCATTAATCGGTGATCTGTGCCACACTTGAATACGTTATGTGATTGAAACGACATCGGATGGGATCGATCCCGCTGGTGCATTGATGATAAGGAGACTTCAATGAAACTCGTGCCTATGCTAAGTGGTGTAGCTATTGCGGTGGCGTTGTCCGCCTGTGCCGGTAAGAGCGCCCAGGTGCCGGTACCTGCAGCCGATCCGAACGGGATTAATACCCTTTCACAGCAATCCATTCAGCAGCCTAATGTTTCCGGTACCATCTGGATCAAACAGAGAGTCGCTTTGCCGCCGGATGCGGTATTAACGGTAACGCTGTCTGATGCTTCTCTGGCCGACGCGCCGTCGAAAGTCCTGGCTCAGCGTGCGGTTCGTACTGAAGGTAAGCAGGCGCCATTTAGCTTCGTGCTGCCATATAACCCGTCAGACGTACAGCCGAATGCCCGTATCCTGCTGAGTGCCGCGGTAACGATCAACGATAAGCTGGTCTTTATTACCGATACGGTTCAGGAAGCCATTAACCACGGTGGGACTAAAGTCGACCTGAATCTGGTTCCCGTACAGCAAACCGAAGTGCCGGTTGCTCCACAGACCAATCAGCCGTCCCTGCCAACCCCACCGACCCAGATGTAATTGTTGCTATCACCCTCTCCTTCGGGGGAGGGGTTAGTACACCCAGCGGTACTTTTGCAAATCAATCTGTCCCGATCCCGATACCTGCACACCCTCTGACAGTAATGCCTGGCGCTGACGCTGGAGATCCGGTCCGGTCAGCGAGATGGAACCATGACGATTCACCACGCGATGCCAGGGCAGCGTGCTTCCTTCCGGCAGCCGTTTAAGAACGCCGCCTACCTGTCGCGCCGCGCGCGGTGAACCGGCCAGCTGTGCGACATCACCATAGGTTGTGACGTAGCCTTCCGGGATTGAGGCCACAATTTGCCATACGCGCTGGGGAAAGGAGTCGTGTTCGTCCATACCTGCACCTGTGGGGATCATCTGGACAGCCATGGTAAACGAAGATTGCCCTGATTGCTGCGTCTGTTTGCGCAATAAACCAGCATCCGGTTCCGGGTCGCTTGCAATTGGGTCTTCGCACAGGGATAATGCGCCAGCGCGTTGGTTATCAACGCTCTCAATGGGGGCTCTGTTGGTTCTCCCGCAACGCTACTCTGTTCACCAGGTCAGGTCCGGAAGGAAGCAGCCAGGGCAGACGACGTGGGTGCCGGGATGTAGCTGGCAGGGCCCCCACCCATTTACGGCCTCGTACAAACCTTCCTGCGTTACCTCTCTCTGTAGTCATTATTCCACAATACTATAACGCCTAGACGCTGTAATATATATTTCATCGTGCTGAAATATTATTGTCATAAACCTGTAATAATAGACTGGCATTTTATAATTGGACGTCTATTTAACACCAAAATTCAAAAAAATATAAATCTGGATAACAGTGTTAACTTCGTGTATTACATAAAGTACTTATTCCGAAGGGAAGTGACAAACATGGCTACTGCGGTTTTAAATGTTAAAATTGACGACGCGCTAAAAGAAAGGCTTCGCCACTATGCGGAAGTGAATAACGAGAATTTAAGCGTGACCACAGAGAAACTGCTGCTGCTGGCGTTTGAAGCAGTAGAAGAGGCGGGAGTATCGGAAGAAGATATTGATAATCAGCATACGGAAGAAGAGAGTGTTTCTCCTTTTACTCCTAAAGAAATCAAAGCACTACGTAAACTTCTGAAGAAGAGAAAATGAAACAACATCTGTCAACTGCCAGTGACTACAACGAGGCCTGCGATCTCTTGCGCTCAGGCTATGTGAAGCATGTACGTCTTGGCTGGAATGTTGGAAGCGATGAGTTCTTTCGTATTGCGTCTGACTGGTGTGATACCGGTGCAAAAATAAAGAAAGACGGTGATAACTTCGTTATTTCGCTGAAAGGTTTCCCTATTCCTCCGCAACATTAATTGTTGTCCAGTGAAAACTGCTGACTGCATATATTACAGTCAGCAGTTTTTATTTTATGATCCCCTTCAAACTTTTTATTCTTAAACCAGACTGCGTTTGATGGCTGGCTCATTTGAATGTAATGCACGCCATAAGGGTTTAATCCGCAGTAACGCCGCTTCCATTTCCGCTGGCTCCAGCGAGAAGGGCATGCGCAAAAAGCGGTCAAACGCCCCCGATAAGCCAAACCGTGTGCCCGTTCCCAGGTTAATCCCGATGATTTCTGCCCGCGCGGCAAGCTGTGTCGCCAGCATGCCGGGAAGTTCGATCCAGTAAGAAAGTCCGCCTTCCGCCTCATGGAATCGCCACTCGGGAAAATGTTCACGCAGCAGTTCACTGCATCGATCGCGCCGTTCCGCAAGCATCTTGCGGCGAGCGGGCAGAAAACGTTCGCTATTGTTGATAAGCCACAGCGTCGCCAGTTGCTCCAGCAGCGGCGAGCCCAGATCAAGCGTATCCCGCGTCTGGGCGAGGGTGGCGATGATACGTGAAGAGGCGCGGATCCAGCCGAGACGCAGCCCGCCCCAGAAGCTTTTTCCGGCGGAGCCTAATGTCATGACGGTTGCCTCCCGGTTAAACGATGCCAGCGGTGGCGGTGGGGGCGAGTCAAACCAGAGATCGACCATCGTTTCATCTACAACCAGCGTCGTGCGGGTTTGTGCGGCAATATCGGCGATCGCCTGACGGGTCGCGATATCCATACAACGCCCGGTTGGGTTGTGAAAATCAGGCATCAGGTAAGCCAGGCGCGGTGCAGTCTGGGCAAGCGTGGCGGCAAAACCATCCGTGTCCCAGCCTGTATCCGGCAGCGACACCCCAACGGGCCGGCACTGCGCCCCCTGAATGGCGGCAATCGCCAGCGGATAGGTAGGGTGATCGACCACGACGCGATCTCCCGGCCCGGTTAACATCCGCAATATCAGCGCAAAACCGCTGACGGCACCGTTGACCACCATGACTTCGTCTGCGCGGGTGGGAAGACCCCGTTCGGTATAGCGTGCCGCTATAGCTTCCCGAAGCGCAGGCAGCCCAAGCTGGTCATAGCCCGTCAGCGAGAGGTGCTGGGTAATAGCCGTCAGCGCGTGGGTATAAGCCTGGTGGATCTCTGGCCCGGCATTGAGGGCGGCAGTGGAGAGATCCAGTGCGGCACTCGCCGCTGAAAGGGTAGGAACGGCGCGCGTATCCGGGAGGATCACGCGCGACCCGCTGCCGTGGCGGCTTTCAAGATATCCCTCCTCGCGCAGATGGGCGAGGGCGCTGCTGACGGTGGTCCGGCTCACGTCCAGCGCCGTAGCCAGCTCACGCTCACCCGGCAGTCGCGTATTTAATGCCAGTCGGCCATCAAGGATTAACAGACGCAACGCGTCAGCCAGCTGGCGCCAGAGCGGGGTGCGGGATGAAGCTTGCTGCCAGTGGCCTAAAAGGCGTACCAGAGACTGACTTCCAAAGCGGCGTGATGACATATGCAGTCCACTATTTGAAAACTGGACATTAATCATAGTGCCATTTTAGGTCAGGATGAAAGCCTGGTTATCGGGAGAAGATAAAAAATGGTACGTCGTCTGCTACAACTTTATGTCGGTTTGGGTCTGTATGGCCTCTCTACCACGATGTTTATTCGCTCGGATCTGGGGGTTGATCCGTGGGATGTATTTCACCTTGGCGTCGGGCTGCAGCTGGGGATGAGTATCGGGACGGTGATCATTTTGACCGGCGCTGCGGTGCTGCTGCTGTGGATCCCCCTGCGCCAGATGCCCGGACTCGGCACGATCAGTAACGTGATTTGTATCGGTCTGGCGGCAGACGCCAGCATGGCGCTCATCCCCGAGCTGAGTTCGTTACCTGTGCGAATCGCTTTCCTGGTATCGGGCATTGTGATGAACGCGATTGCCACCAGTATGTACATTGGTGCCGGTTTCGGGCCCGGCCCGCGCGATGGTCTGATGACAGGCATTCACGCCCGGCTGGGCTGGTCCATTCGCAGCGTGCGAACCACAATCGAAGTGTCCGTCCTGCTGATTGGGTGCGTGCTTGGCGGTACGTTTGGCGTAGGAACCGTACTGTATGCCCTGACCATTGGTCCGCTTATTCAGCTCTGTATGCCCTGGTTCCGCCAGAAGTCGCGCAATGAGAACGTTCCTCAGCCGGAACGGGTTGTTTAATTTGCGAAGCGCTCACATGTTTTAACGGCATCGCTGTGGCAGAATAGTCGCTTCGACTATCGCGATGCCAGAATGCATGAAAGCAATCACTCTTTATGATGTCGCCTCCCTTGCGGGGGTTTCTTATCAGACCGTTTCCCGCGTGATTAACGACGCGGAGCATGTCTCTGCCCGCACGCGGGAAAAGGTGCAGCAGGCAATGGCGGAACTGCACTATGTGCCTAACCTGCGGGCACAACAGCTGGCGGGTAAACGCACCCGTACGCTGGGTCTTATTACGACCGATCTGGCGCTGCACGCGCCTTCACAAATCGTCTCGGCGGTAAAATCCCGGGCAGCGGAACAGGGGGCGAGTGTCCTCATTTCCATGGTAGAGCAACCGCACCAGTGTCAGGCCGCGCTTCAGGCGTTGCTGGCGCAGCGGGTGGAAGCACTGCTGGTCAATGTGCCGCTTGACGATCCTCACGCCGAACAGCTCAGGGCGCTGGCATCGCCCGTTCCGGTGCTGTTTCTGGATGTATCGCCCTCAGCGCAGGTAAACAGCCTCGTGTTTAACGCAGAGGAGGGGGCGCGTCTGGGCGTTGAGCATCTGCTTTCGCTGGGGCATCAGCATATTGCTTTGTTGAGCGGACCGGAAAGCTCGGTCTCTGCGCGTGCGCGTCTGGCCGGATGGCAAGCGACGCTGGCACAGGCCGGCCTTGACGCGGTTGCCGTGGAATACGGTGACTGGAGCGCGGCCAGCGGTTATGAGAAAGGGCATATGCTGCTGTCGGGTACGGTATTACCGGAGGCGATTCTGGTGGCGAACGATCAAATGGCGCTTGGGGTGATGCGCGCCTGCGCGGAAAAAGGGGTAGCGATCCCTGGCCAGCTATCGGTAGTCGGGTTTGACGATACGGCCGACAGTGCCTGGTTTTCGCCGCCGCTGACGACCGTTCGCCAGGCGTTTCGCCAGGCGGGCGAACGCAGCGTGACGTGGCTGCTGGACCCCCTCCAGGGCGATGCGTGCTGGCAGGTTCAGCTGCCGGTTACGCTGGTGATCCGTCACTCCACCGCGCGCCGCCATCCGCAGCAGGCCGAACAAGAGGATCTGGCGGAGCAGCTCAGACGCCTGGCTCTCCTGGCAGAGCAGCTTGCGCGTAAATAAAACTTTGTGATCTGACTCGCTGCTCCGCGATGGAATGCTTTACCCTCGCTCAGTGCCAGGGCATGTTAACCAAAATTGTGAGCGCTTCGCAAAGAGGTTAGTATGCCCAACACTTTATCACCGACGCTCGGTGCCATTCTGGCCCGACGGGACTGGGAAAACCCCGGCGTTACCCAGTGGAACCGGCTGTCGGCTCATGCGCCGTTACACAGCTGGCGCCATGAATCCTCGGCCCTGAACGACGAGGAGTCAGTCAGCAGACGTTCTCTTAACGGGGCGTGGCGGTTTAATTATTTTCCTGCACCCGAGCAAGTCCCGGAGGCATGGGTAACGGAAGATTGCGCGGACGCCGTTGCGATGCCCGTGCCGTCTAACTGGCAAATGCAGGGGTTTGACACGCCCATCTACACCAACGTCACCTATCCCATTCCCGTCACGCCGCCTTTTGTTCCGCAAGAGAACCCAACCGGATGTTACTCGCTCACATTTGAGGTGGATGACGCCTGGCTCCACGGCGGGCAAACCCGCATTATCTTTGACGGCGTGAACTCGGCGTTTCATCTTTGGTGCAACGGACAGTGGATAGGCTATTCCCAGGACAGCCGCTTGCCCGCCGAATTCGATCTCTCGGCGGCGCTGCGCGCCGGGGAGAACCGCCTGGCGGTCATGGTACTGCGCTGGTGCGACGGCAGTTATCTTGAAGACCAGGACATGTGGCGGATGAGCGGCATTTTCCGCGACGTCACTTTGCTGCATAAACCCGAAACGCAGATCGCCGATTACCATGTGGTGACGGACCTGAACGCTGAGCTGGACCGCGCGGTGCTGAAAGTGTCGGTCGCGCTGACAGGCGCTCGCTACGCGGAGTGCGATGTCACGATAACGCTGTGGCGCAACGGTGAACGCTGTGCCAGCGCGACCCAGCGGCCAGGCTCTGCCATTGTGGACGAGCGCGGCGGCTGGGCTGAGCGGTTAACGGTGGCGATCCCCGTCGAGCACCCTGCGCTGTGGAGTGCTGAAACGCCGGAACTGTATCGCCTGACGATTGCGCTTCTCAACCCGCAGGGTGAGGTGGTGGAGGTCGAGGCATGCGACGTTGGCTTCCGCCGCGTTGACGTCAGCAATGGCCTGCTCAAGCTCAACGGTAAACCGCTGCTGATCCGCGGCGTTAACCGACATGAGCACCACCCTGAAAACGGCCAGGTGATGGATGAAGCAACCATGCGTCGCGATATCGAAATCATGAAGCAGCACAACTTCAACGCCGTGCGCTGCTCGCACTATCCTAATCATCCGCTGTGGTACCGGCTTTGCGATCGTTATGGGCTGTACGTCGTTGACGAAGCGAATATCGAAACGCACGGTATGGTGCCGATGAGCCGCCTCGCTGACGATCCGCGCTGGCTACCTGCCATGAGTGAGCGCGTGACCCGCATGGTGCAGCGCGACCGAAATCATCCTTCGATTATTATCTGGTCGCTGGGCAATGAAACCGGTCACGGTGCGAACCACGATGCGCTGTACCGCTGGCTGAAAACCACCGACCCGATGCGCCCGGTGCAGTATGAAGGCGGCGGGGCGAATACGGCAGCGACCGATATTGTCTGCCCGATGTACGCCCGGGTCGATCAGGATCAGCCTTTCCCGGCAGTCCCTAAATGGTCAATCAAGAAATGGATCGGCATGCCGGATGAAACGCGTCCGCTGATCCTCTGCGAATACGCCCACGCGATGGGCAACAGCTTTGGTGGGTTTGCGAAATACTGGCAGGCGTTTCGCAATCATCCTCGCCTGCAGGGCGGGTTTGTCTGGGACTGGGTCGATCAGGCCCTGACGAAGCAAGACGAAAAGGGTAACGCGTTCTGGGCGTACGGCGGAGACTTTGGTGATAAGCCGAACGATCGGCAGTTCTGCCTCAATGGTCTGGTATTCCCCGACCGTACCCCGCATCCGGCGCTGTACGAAGCGCAGCGCGCCCAGCAGTTCTTTACCTTTACGCTGGTGAGCACTGCTCCGCTGGTGATTGAGGTGCAAAGCGGCTACCTGTTCCGCCACACCGATAACGAGGTGCTGTGTTGGACGATTGCACGTGATGGAGAGGTGCTGGCCGCGGGCGAGGTCACGCTCGCGATGGCTCCCGAGGGCACCCAGCGTCTGGAGCTCGATCTGCCTGCGCTGAAGGCCGGGCCGGGAGAGATCTGGCTGAATGTTGAGGTTCGCCAGCCGCGGGCAACGCCGTGGTCACCGGCTGGCCATCGCTGCGCGTGGGAGCAGTGGCCGCTCCCGGTTCCTCTCTTTATTGCGCCGACAGTGTCTGCGGGCGAACCTCCCGTGTTGACGCAACATGACCTCATGCTGGAGATAACGCATCAGCAGCAGCGCTGGCAGTTCGATTGCACTTCCGGAAACCTGACCCAATGGTGGCGAGATGGCGTGGCACTGTTTATTTCACCCGTGACGGATAGCTTCAGCCGCGCGCCGTTGGATAATGACATTGGCGTGAGCGAAGCGACGAAAATCGATCCGAACGCGTGGGTTGAACGCTGGAAAGCAGCGGGTATGTACGATCTCACCTCCCGCGTACTGTCCTGTGATGCAGAGCAGCATGCTCGCGAGGTGGTGGTCAATACCCTGCATGTCTGGGAGTACCACGGCAAAGCGCTGTTCCTGAGCCGTAAAACCTGGCGGGTGGACGAGCAGGGCGTTCTGCATGGTGATATTCAGGTCGATATGGCGTCTGATATCCCTGAGCCCGCGCGGATTGGCCTGAGCGTTCATCTCGCCGAAGCGCCGGAAAACGTTCACTGGCTGGGGCTGGGGCCGCACGAAAATTACCCGGACAGAAAGCTGGCGGCACAGCAGGGGCGCTGGACATTGCCCCTGGAGGCGATGCACACGCCGTATATCTTCCCGACGGAAAATGGTTTGCGCTGCGATACCCGCGAACTTGTGGCAGGAACGCATCTGCTGAATGGCCGGTTCCACTTCTCACTAAGCCGCTACAGCCAGCAGCAGTTGCGCGAGACAACCCATCACCACCTGTTGCGTGAAGAGCCGGGGTGTTGGCTCAACCTCGACGCGTTCCACATGGGCGTGGGCGGCGATGACTCCTGGAGCCCCAGCGTCTCGCCGGAATTTCTCCTGCAGACGCGCCAGCTTCGTTATCGCTTCAGCTGGCGTCAGAAGGCGGTCTGACGGGCAGTCCCGCGGCCATATTTTGTGTCCGCGGGGCTTAGTCAGAATACTTCCCGAGGTTATTTTCAGCCCACAGAATAAATTCCGTCTTTGGCAGCGCCTTACTGTAGAACCACCCCTGCCCATACTGCACCCCATGACGGTGCAGCCACGCGAGCTGCCCTTCAGTCTCGACACCCTCCGCCACCATCGCCAGCTTCAGCGATTTCGCCATTTCAATAATGTGCGGCGTGACGTTTTTGTACTCCAGCGCATCCACGAACGATTTATCAATTTTGAGCGTATCTACGTCGAGATCCTGCAGATAGCTCAGGCTGGAGTAGCCCGTGCCAAAGTCATCAATATAGACAGGGTGACCGGAATGGCGTAGCGCGGCGATAGCCGGGGCGCTGATTTTAGGGTCGGCAAAACCGCGTTCGGTGAGCTCAAGAGCGATTTGTCGCGGATGAATTTTCCATTTATTCATTAACTTACTCAGCAATGGTGGCAGTTTGCCGGAGGTCAAATCGGCAGGGGCGAGATTAATGGAGATATGCTGATCGGGGTGGTGTTGCAACCAGTGGCCCATATCTTCAAACACTTTTTCAATGACTAACTGCGTGAGCTGCGAGATGAGCCCGGTTTGTTCAGCAAGGGGAACAAAAATATCCGGCGAGAGGCTGCTGCCATCTGGCTGAGGCCAGCGCGCCAGCGCCTCTGCCCCCACCACTTTCCCGCTACAGAGCGCCACGATGGGCTGATAGTGAACCACAAAATCCCGGCTGTTAATGGCGTCAAGCAGGCGATTGCGGGGCGACTGGATGCGACGCAGTATCCGCAAGACAAACAGTGCGGCGAGCAAGCTTATCAACATGCCAAACGGTAACCAGAAAAGGAGTTGCCTGTGCCAGGTATCAGCCAAAGGTTTGAGCGGAGCCCAGGTCACGACGTTAAAGCCCAACTCAGGGACAGGCTTCATCACGTACATTGAACCGTTGTACTGGACGCGGTCTCCCTCTCGTTCCTGAATCATCTCGCGGATATGCGGCGCGAGTGGATTAGTGCTGGCAAAAATGCGGTGTGTTGCGGTTCCGACCAGGGCTGCGTCGATGGCTATTTCCCCGAAGGGGATCACATCCACCAGCGAGTCAGGATCGATCATGACAAGGTAGCGGCCTTTGCCCAGCACAACCATGTAGCGGTGAAATCCCAGATCGTTTTGCGCCGTCAGCCATGCGCTGTAACCATCCCGGGTAATGCGCGTTGGTGGGGGGAAGGGGGAGGCATGGCTGGATTGCTCCAGCGAGGAGCAGCGTGGTTTCAGGTTGTCGGTATAGATCGCTTCCTGGACATATCGCCAGGAAAACGCGGCCCGGCGCATCTCTTTTAAATGCGAAGGGCTGCACGGCACGCCGTCATACGTTTGCAGATGATTAAGCGCATCTTTTGCCTGAGCCAGGACCCTGTCGGTTCGTATCAGCACACGAGAAGCATAGTTATCCAGCGCATCGACAAATTTCTCTTCCGCCTGGCGATGCGCCAGCCAGATGCTCAGGCAAATGGGAACCAGCACAGAAAAGATAAGTATGCCAGTCACCAGACTGACCAGATGTCGGGTATTCATGCTGTCGTTTCCTTTCTCATATGTCGAAATCCGGACGCTGAGTTCCCTGCCTGAAGAGAAAGATTTTACCGCGAAATGATACAGTTATAGCACGTGGGCGGCCTGGTTTTTATTTTATCTCAGGTAAACCTGTAAAATATCAGTGGCAAAAGGGGGGTTGTTTTTTCAACAAGGGCTGGATATTATTTTGTTATGTTATAACAAAACATGAGAGATTGATGATGAAACCCGATATCCATCCAGCGTATCGCACTGTGGTATTCCACGACACCAGTGCCAATGAATACTTTAAAGTCGGCTCAACCATTAAAACTGACCGCGAAATTGAACTCGACGGTGAAACGTATCCATACATCACCATCGAGGTTTCTTCGAAATCGCACCCGTTTTATACCGGTAAGCAAAAAACGTTCTCCACAGATGGCAGCGCGGCGCGCTTCCGTAAGCGTTTTGGCGGTTTTCTTAATGCGAAGCGGGGGTAATGATGCAGGTGCTTAACTCATTGCGCAGTGCGAAACAGCGTCACCCGGATTGCCAGATAGTCAAACGCAAGGGACGCTTATACGTGATTTGCAAATCCAATCCGCGCTTTAAGGCGGTTCAGGGGCGTAAGAAAAGACGCTAGGCGCGTATTTCTCGCCAGCTTTCCAGGGATCTTTTCTGTTTGCCATCGGCGGTAAAATTGTCGGTGGCAAGCCAGCCTTCAAAGGCGCTCGCCAGCGCCGGCCACTCTTTGTCGAGAATCGAAAACCAGTCGGTATCCCGGTTACGGCCTTTTATGACCAGCGCCTGGCGAAACCGCCCTTCAAACTGAAAACCCAGGCGCAGTGCGGCTTTGCGTGAAGGTGCGTTCAGGCTGTTGCACTTCCATTCGTATCGCCGATAGCCCAGGGTATCAAACACGTACCGCATCAGCAGGTATTGCGCTTCTGTCGACATTGGCGTGCGGCTCAACAGGGGCGAGAAATGAACGTGACCCACCTCCACGACGCCGTTTTTCGGATCGATCCGCATCAGGGCCAGCGTTCCCACCGGAGACTGGGTCTGATTATCAATGACGGCAAAGTGCATCGGGTCAGATAAGTCACTCACGCTCGCCACCCATTTGGCATATTCAGCGGCCGTGGCATCAGGTTCGCGCAGCAGCCACGTCCAGCTACGGGTGTCTTCGGCCAGGGAATAGGCGGAGAAGAGCGCCTCGGCATGCGCCACGCGCAGCGGTTCAAGCCGACAAAAACGCCCCTGCAGTACCACCCGGGACGGATGGGGTCGAGGCTGCCAGTCGATAAGGGCGTCGCCCACGGGTTGTCCAAACTCATTGAATGTCTTCATCCTCATTTCCGTGACGTTGAAAAGAGCTTCAGACTAGTGAATTGCTGGTTCCTTAAAAAGCACCACTCGGCTATGTTTTGTTGGTACCACAAGGAGATGAGATGAATATACCGGGTGATGAATTTTATACTTTGCTCCATGCTGCACTGAAAAAGCGTGGGGATGAGACGCTCCAGCGGGCGCTCTATCTGGCTTTGCGAGAGGCCATCCTCAGCGGGAAACTTCAGTCCGGTAGCCAGCTATCCGGCTCGCGAACGCTGGCGCAGCAGCTTGCGGTTTCCCGGAACACCGTTAACGCGGCGCTGGACCAGCTTACGCTTGAAGGCTATTTGCTGCGTAACCGGCAGGGGACAAAGGTTGCTCAATTTGCGCATCGCGCACGCGTCCGGGCATTGCCGGCGCCTGAGGTTGTGCTGGCAAAACGGGTCACTCATCTGCCTGCGCCGGTGCAGCGTGATACTCCGGTCATGGCATTTACGCCGGGAACGCCCGCCATCAACTATTTCCCGTTGCCGCTGTGGCGGCGATTGTACGATCGCGTCTTGCGCGAGGAGGGGAACGCTCTGCTTGGGTATGGCGATCCGGCCGGAGAGCCGTCGCTTCGTGCGGCGATTGCTCGCCACCTCGCGCTTTCCCGGGGCATTGACTGCGACGCCAGCCAGATAGTGATAACCGAAGGGGCGCTTGAAGGGGTTAATCTGTGCACGATACTGTTGAGCGAACCTGGCGATGTTGCCTGGGTGGAAAACCCCGGCTACGCCGGGGCCAAAAGTGCCTTTGTCAAAACCGGCCTGACAATGACGGGAATGCCGGTGGATGATGAGGGAATGTGCTGGGAAGGGCGGAATGCGCCTTCCCCCACGCTGATTTTCACTTCGCCCTCGCATCAGTTCCCTTACGGAAGCGTGCTCAGCGCTCGGCGGCGGCTGGCGTTGCTGGAGCTGGCCCGACAGCACAACGCATGGATCATTGAAGATGATTACGACAGCGAGTTCCGTTATGCCGGTGAGCCCGTACCGGCCATGCTGGGAATGGTGAATAACGCCCCTGTTGTGTATCTCGGAACCTTCAGCAAAACGTTGTTTCCGTCACTCAGAATGGGGTTTATGGTGCTGCCGCCCGCACTGGCGAAGGCGTCGCGCGCTGCCATTGGCTCGCTGCTGCGCGGCGGGCATCGTGCGGAGCAGCGCACCCTCGCGCTGTTCATTGAAGAAGGTCACTATGCCCGTCATCTTGCTGCCATGCGGCGGCTTTATCGTAAACGTTACCGCCAGCTGCGCGAGGCGCTGAGCACAGCGCTTCACACCCCTCACCGTATTCTTGCCGGAGAGGGCGGGATGCACCTGACGGTGACGATTAACGGTATTGATGACCAGAGGCTGGTGGAGAAGGCGAGGGCATTTCAGCTGGCACCCGCTGCGCTGAGCGGGTACTACCTGGAGGCGAAGCAGGGACAAACCGGTCTGGTTTTAGGTTATGGCAATACCTCTGCTTCGCAGTTTGTGCCGGGTATCCGACGCCTGCAGGCGTTAATTACGCAGCAGCAGGGCGGGAAAGAGTAAAGACATCATAGAAAGAGAGCTGACCTTTGGTGGAAACCATTTTTTGCAGCTTCTCTTTTTGCACGGTTTCAACGGCCGGAGAGTGCATGATGCTCTCGATAAGCTCCGCAGGCACGAAACGCGTGTTGTACCATTCACCGTTGTAGCAGACCCGGAAATCGAGCACGTCGATATCTTCGTAACGGTAGCGGGGATTCACGTCGAAAAAGAAAAAAGCGTTAAAGACGACAAATAACACAACCAGTAGCCAGACGGAGTCCACCAGCGTTTCGGACTTCAGCATCACAATAAGCGTTGCCAGCCAGGCGGCATACATTGCGACAAACAGTCCGGGATGTTTGCGGATAAAGCTGATGCTAAAGCGCGGGCGATTATCGCGCTTTTCGCGGAGGTTAAGATCGTCGATGGTGGCGGTAAGCAGGCGCTGTATCTCGGTCATTTTTTGCCTTTATGCGTGTAGACAATACAGGGTATCTACCAATTTTAGGGGAGCCATCCCGCTGAAAAAAGTAACAGTCAGGCGCTAAAAGACCATAACAGTTGACTCCCCCGGGATCTTACAGCGTTTTGATGATCTTCGCCGGGTTACCCCCAACGACGACATTAGACGGGACGTCTTTCGTCACGACGGCACCGGAAGCGACGACCACGTTGTCACCCAGGGTAACGCCTGGGTTAATGACGGCCCGTCCGCCAATCCAGACATTATTGCCAATAGTGACGGGCTTACCAAACTCGACGCCGCTATTACGTTCTTCCGCATCCAGGGGATGGGTTGCTGTATAAATATGAACACCCGGCGCGAGCATACAGTTATCGCCAATATGAACAGGACACACATCCAGCATCACGCAATCGAAGTTCGCGTAAAAGTTTTTGCCCAGATAAATGTTATATCCATAGTCGCAGCGGAAACTCGGCTCAATATAAGCCCCTTCACTTTGCCCCAGCAGTTCCGCCAGAATAGTCTGGCGTTCTGTTTTTTCATCAGGCGCAGTGTGGTTATAGCGATGGATGAGATGGCGTGCCCGCAGTCTGTCGGCTCGTAGTGTCTCATCACCCGGGCGGTAATGTTCACCTGAAATCATCTTCTGTTTTTCAATGCTCATCGTAAACCTCTCTGGATGTGATTCCTGAAGGGTAATCGCAACTGGCCAGGAGGGGAACGTTCCCGAAAAGCCGATGTGAGCAGAGTCACAACATTGTTGCTGATGAGCGCGTTTAACACGGAGACCTGGCTTTCGCACAGGGAGCATAACGGGACAGGTAAATACAGCTTAGAACGTGGCGTAGAAACTCTACAGACACACTTCAAAGATCAACGAACAAATTTCCACACGGATGTGGGGATTTTGTCATATAACTTATTCATCGTTAGCTCAGCGAGGCGATGGTCAGCAGCTGAATAAAATACCGCCAGTTCATTATCAGAAAGCTCGTATTTATTCTTTTCAATGACACGTTCGAGGGTGTCAATTGACTGACAACGACGTAAGCGCATCAAATAATCGACCTTTGTGAGTGGTTTTTCAGACATAAATTCACCTTAGTAATTGTAATAATTTTAACAGGAAAGGCTAACGGGGTTAGCTCTGCTCACGTTGACGAAACAGCGGAATAGTCGGTTTCCCGATTTGCGCCATTTTTGCAAATCCTGAGCGTTAATGCCGTAACTACTGAACAACATAAAGGTGTCGTCCAGGTATTCATCAATTTGCTCAATGAGCTTATTATCTTCATTGTACTTAATTTTATAATTAAGTGCGAAGGTAGCGATATGCTCGATAAGCTCGTTCAACTGTAAATTGATGGCAGACGTTGGATCGTTTACCCAGCCATGGTTACTTTCATCAAGATTGGCAAGGCAGTCATGGTACAAGGATTCGCAGAGAAATTTCAACTGCGCGATATCATGCCGTTTTGGCGAGTACTCGTCCATAGCGCATCCCCTTCTGAGTGATTTATTACTCACCGAACATCATTGTCGGGATGGATACAACTGACTTAGCTACATGAGTGCTGTGTTCCTGATAACCTAACTATAAGCCACTCCTGTCTGGATTTCACCGCGCTATTACGAAAAATTACAAATAAAACCGCAGGCTGCGAGACTCTACGCAAATGTTCATCCGGAACGGAACATTTTTATCCAGATTAACGCTTGTTTTGTTAGGGAGGGTGCGAATAAGTACCCTCCGCAACGAAAATGAAACTTTTAGTCAATTAAATTCAATCACTTACATAGGCGTTTTTTTGCGTTTGGTGACTTATTCGCACCTTCCTTAGCTTCCTTACGTTTCATTAGCTTAGGTTTGCGCCTGAAGAAAAAGTTCAAATCCGGAGTTCTGTTTTTCCGAACTTTTAATTAGGAATATTCCTAACCCTCTGACCGAAGAAATGAATTTAAAAAAATCCTGTATTCTCGGATTACGTTATCCGTTATTTATGATATGTCCTGTTACGCTGGCAGAAAATAAATAAAACCACAATAAGCGTATTTTATGATTTTTTCTTAAAATGAAAAAGGCCGCTAATGCGGCCTTTTTATGATGTGAAACCGGTATCAGTGCGGTTCTACCGAATGACTGTGCTCAACATCTTCATTTTTGCGGCTGAAGCGGCGGCGAACCACCACGAAGAACACCGGAACGAAGAAGATAGCCAGCACGGTCGCGGTGATCATACCGCCCATCACGCCAGTACCGACCGCGTTCTGCGCACCGGAGCCCGCGCCAGAGCTGATAACCAGCGGCAGTACGCCGAGGATAAACGCCAGTGACGTCATCAGAATAGGACGCAGACGCATACGTACCGCTTCAAGCGTCGCCTCGATAAGCCCTTTACCTTCTTTCTCCATCAGGTCTTTGGCGAATTCAACGATAAGTATCGCGTTCTTCGCCGACAAGCCAATGGTTGTCAGCAGGCCTACCTGGAAGTACACGTCGTTGGTCAATCCACGGAACGTCGCCGCCAGCAGTGCACCGATAACCCCGAGTGGAACCACCAGCATAACGGAGAACGGAATCGACCAGCTCTCATACAGTGCCGCCAGACACAGGAATACCACAATCAAAGAAATGGCATACAGGGCAGGGGCCTGGTTACCGGACAGACGTTCCTGATAGGACATACCGGTCCAGTCATAGCCGATGCCCGAAGGCAATTTGCTCGCCAGCTCTTCCATCAGGTTCATGGCTTCACCGGTGCTTCGGCCTGGTGCGGCCTGACCCAGGATCTCCATTGATGGCAGACCGTTGTAACGTTCCAGACGTGGTGAACCATATTCCCAGCGTGACGTTGAGAACGCCGCGAACGGAACCATCTGACCATTGCTGCCGCGAACGTACCAATTGTTAATATCGTTCGGCAACATACGGTACTGCGCCTCTGACATCACGTACACTTTCTTCACACGACCACGGTCGATGAAGTCGTTCACGTAGCTACCGCCCCAGGCCGCGCCCAGTGTGGTATTGATGTCGCTGATGGACACGCCCAGCGCCTGTGCTTTCTCCTGGTCGATATCGATCTTGTACTGCGGCGTATCTTCCAGACCGTTTGGACGCACGCCAACCAGCAGGTCAGGGTGTTTCGCCACCTCGCCGAACAGTTGGTTACGTGCCTGCGTCAGTTTTTCGTGACCCAGACCGCCCTGGTCGATCAGCTGGAAGTCGAAACCGGTCGCGGTACCCAGTTCAACAATCGCTGGCAGGTTAAAGGCAAAGACCATCGCATCCTTAATCTGCGAGAAGGTCCCCATTGCACGGCCAGTGATGGCCTCAACTTTGTTCTCTTCGCCCGGACGATCCGCCCAGTCTTTCAGAGAGACGAAGGCGATACCGGTGTTCTGACCACGACCCGCAAAGCCAAAGCCGTTAACCGCAAACACGGACTCAACGTTCGCTTTCTCTTTGGTGAGGTAGTAGTCCGTCACTTCATCCAGCACTTTCTGGGTACGCTCCTGCGATGCACCCGCCGGAAGCTGCGCCATCGTCAGGAACACGCCCTGGTCTTCATCAGGCAGGAATGAGCTTGGCAGACGAACGAACAGATAGGCCATGCCGACGACAATGATGATATAGAGCAGCAGATAACGACCGGTGCTACGCAGGATGTTGCCCACGCTGTCGGTGTAGTGGTGCGTGCTCTTGTCAAACATGCGGTTAAACCAGCCGAAGAACCCTTTATGCTCGCCATGACCGCCTTTCTGAATGGGCTTCAGCATGGTGGCACACAGCGCAGGCGTCAGGATCAATGCGACCAGCACCGACAGCGCCATCGCGGAAACGATGGTAATCGAGAACTGGCGGTAAATCGCACCGGTAGAGCCGCCGAAGAAGGCCATCGGGATAAATACCGCCGACAGTACCATCGCGATACCGACCAGCGCGCCCTGGATCTGGCCCATGGATTTACGGGTTGCTTCCTTCGGCGGTAAACCCTCTTCCGCCATGACACGCTCGACGTTCTCTACCACTACGATGGCGTCATCCACCAACAGGCCGATGGCAAGCACCATCCCGAACATCGTCAGGGTATTTATCGAGAATCCAAAGGCCGCAAGGATGGCAAAGGTCCCCAGCAGAACGACCGGCACGGCGATGGTTGGGATCAGCGTCGCGCGGAAGTTTTGCAGGAACAGATACATCACCAGGAAGACCAGGATAATCGCTTCTACCAGCGTTTTAACCACTTCATGAATCGAAATTTTTACGAACGGCGTCGTGTCGTACGGGTAGACGATTTTCAGACCTGACGGGAAGAACGGTTCCATCTTCTTCAACTCTGCGCGGATCGCCGTGGCGGTGTCCAGGGCGTTAGCGCCGGTCGCCAGTTTAATACCCAGACCGGAAGCCGGTTTACCGTTAAACTTCGCAATGATGTCGTAGTTTTCGCCACCCAGCTCCACTTTCGCTACGTCGCGCAGGCGAACCTGCGAACCGTCCTGATTCACTTTCAGCAGGATTTTGCTGAACTCATCGGCGGAGGTCAGACGGGTTTGCGCGATAATGGACGCGTTAAGCTGCTGGCCTTTCACAGGTGGTGTACCGCCTAACTGACCGGCTGCCACCTGGGCGTTCTGCGCTTTAATCGCGTTAATCACGTCAACCGGCGTCAGCTGGAAGTTGTTCAGTTTGTTCGGATCCATCCAGATACGCATCGCGTACTGAGAACCGAACAGCTGAACGTCACCCACACCGGAAGTACGGCTGATGGCATCCTTCATGTTGGCGCCCACGTAGTCGGAAATATCCTCCTGCGTCATGGTGCCGTTGGTGTTGATAACGCCAACAACCATCAGGAAGCTACTGGACGATTTCTCGACGCTCACGCCCTGCTGTTGTACTTCCTGCGGCAGCAACGGCATTGCCAGCTGCAGTTTGTTCTGCACCTGAACCTGCGCGATGTCAGCATCGGTACCTGACTCGAAGGTCAGGGTGATCTGTACTGTACCGGTTGAGTCACTGTTTGATGACATGTACATCAGGTTATCGATACCGTTCATGTTCTGTTCGATAACCTGGGTGACGGTGTCCTGCACCGTTTTCGCATCAGCGCCCGGGTAGGTTGCGGAAATTGTCACCGCCGGTGGCGCAATCGTTGGATATTGCGCGACAGGCAGCTTCAGGATCGCAAGTCCCCCGGCCAACATGATGATAATGGCGATCACCCACGCAAATATGGGGCGATCGATAAAGAAATTAGGCATGTCTTAACGGCTCCTGTTTAAGTTAAGACTTGGTTTGTTCTGACTGGTCAGCGGCCGAAGCAGATTGTTTATCGTCAGATTTCACTTCCTGTGCTTTGACCTGCGCACCAGGACGAACTTTTTGCAAACCAGTAACAATCACGCGATCGCCATCTTTCAGACCTTCCGTCACCAGCCATTTATCGCCAATCGCCTGAGTGGCGGTAATGTTGCGCATTTCGACTTTGTCATCCGCCCCGACAACCAGCGCGCTCGCATCGCCACGTGGCGTACGGGTCACACCCTGCTGTGGAACCAGAAGTGCGGTTGGATTGGTGCCTTCTTCCAGACGCGCGCGAACGAACATACCTGGCAGCAGATTTTTGTCAGGGTTCGGGAAAATCGCCCGTAAGGTGATGGAACCGGTAGTCTGGTCGACCGTCACATCGGAGAACTCCAGAGTCCCTTCCTGCGGGAACTTGATACCGTCGTTGGTCACTAGCTCCACTTTGGCTTTGCCGTTTTCCTGTTTCAGGGTGCCGTTAGCCAGCTCCTGTTTCAGGCGCAGGAAATCATTGCTGGACTGGGTTACGTCAACGTAGATCGGATCAAGCTGCTGCACGGTAGCCAGCGCAGTGGTTTGTCCGTTCTGTACCAGCGCCCCTTCCGTGACGGAAGATTTACCAATACGACCGCTGATAGGGGAGGTCACTTTGGTATAGGCCAGATTAATACGTGCGGTTTCGACGGCCGCTTTGGCGGCCACCACGGCGGCGTTAGCCTGCTGGGCATCGGCCAGAGCGGTATCATAATCCTGTTGACTGATGTACTTCGTACCGAGCAGTTTTTGATAACGGTTCAGCGTCAGCTGGGCGATTTTGGCGGCGGCTTGCGCTTTTGCCAGGTCGCCTTTGGCGCTTTCATAAGAGGCCTGATAGGTCGCGGGATCAATCTGATACAGAGACTCACCGGCTTTCACATCACCGCCTTCGGTAAAGTTACGTTTCAGGATAATGCCACTCACCTGAGGGCGAACTTCCGCAATGCGATAGGCATTGGTACGGCCAGGTAATTCGGTGGTGATCTGCAGAGGTTCAGATTTGAGTGTCACTACGCCGACTTCTGGCGCCTGCTGAGCTCCTTGTTGAGCTGGTTTGTCGTCACATCCTGTTAGCGCTAAGCTGCCTGAGAGCATCAGAACGACCGCCAGAGGCGTTAACCCTCTGTTTTTGTTCATATGTAAACCTCGAGTGTCCGATTTCAAATTGATCAATGGTCCTGAGTCCAAAAACCCATTGCTGCGTTTATATTATCGTCATGCTATGGTACATACATTCACAAATGTATGTAAATCTGACTCCTGTAAATTCACTCACCTATGGCACGAAAAACTAAACAACAAGCGCTGGAAACCCGACAACATATCCTTGATGTGGCAATACGTTTGTTCTCTCAGCAGGGTGTTTCATCAACCTCGTTGGCACAAATTGCTCAGGCTGCTGGCGTGACTCGGGGTGCGATTTACTGGCATTTTAAAGATAAGTCAGATCTGTTCAGTGAAATCTGGGAGCTTTCAGAGTCCAGCATTAGCGATCTTGAGAGTGAGTATCGGGCAAAATTCCCTGACGATCCACTCTCAGTATTAAGAGAGATATTAGTATATATCCTTGAAGCTACGGTAGTTGAAGAACGTCGCAGATTAATGATGGAAATAATTTTTCATAAATGCGAGTTCGTGGGCGAGATGGCGGTGGTGCAGCAGGCGCAGCGTAGTTTGTGCCTGGAGAGTTATGACCGCATTGAACAAACGCTCACCCAGTGTATGCAGGCGAAGCTGTTACCGGCTAATTTACTGACTCGTCGGGCGGCTATCCTGATGCGCAGCTATATTTCGGGCCTGATGGAAAACTGGCTTTTTGCGCCGGACTCCTTTGACCTCAAGCAGGAAGCACGCAGCTACGTCGCGATTTTACTGGAAATGTGTCAGTTCTGCCCGACGCTGCGCAGCGATGCCCCTTCGTTACCCGCCTGAGCCATTCCAGGATTTATCTTAGAGGATAACGTTCACGCTATTCTGCTTCAGACGAGCGTGATATTCTTCACGCCGGACTATTATCGGTCATCTGCTGACATCATTCACAACTATGCTGCCCATCAATCGCTCGCAACATCCTGTTTTTGCATTGCTCTTTGCTATGCTGTTTTTCTTCTCCACCGGACCGCTTTCGTGGGCCCGCGCAGATAACAGTACGGATATCCCCTCACGCAGTGATGTTCAGTCGCAACTCGACACCCTGAACAAACAAAAAGAGCTCTCTCCGCAGGAGAAACTCACCCAGCAGGATCTGACAGAGACGCTGGAAAACATTGATAAAATTGAGCGCGTTAAAGCAGAAACCACCCAGCTTCGTCAGAAGGTGGCGCAGGCGCCTGAGAACATGCGCAAGGCCACGGAAGCGCTGAATGCGCTGAGTGACGTCGATAACGACGACGAAACGCGTAAGACGCTCGCCACGCTTTCTTTGCGTCAGCTGGAGTCGCGCGTTGCCCAACTGCTCGACGATCTGCAAACCGCGCAGTCCGACCTCGCGACCTACAACAGTCAGCTCGTCTCTCTGCAAACCCAGCCCGAGCGCGTGCAAAATGCGATGTATACCGCGTCTCAGCAGCTGCAGCAGATCCGCAACCGCCTGAACGGTACGACGGTGGGGGAAGGGACGCTTCGCCCAACGCAGCAAACTCTGCTGCTGGTTCAGCAGTCATTACTCAATGCGCAAATTGAACAGCAGCGTAAAAGCCTGGAAGGGAATACGGTGCTGCAGGACACGCTCCAGAAACAGCGTGATTACGTCACGGCGAATATTAACCGTCTGGAACACCAGCTTCAGCTGCTGCAGGAAGCGGTAAACAGTAAGCGTCTGACCCTGACGGAAAAAACGGCCCAGGAGGCGGTATCGCCGGACGAAACAGCCCGTATTCAGGCCAACCCGCTGGTGAAACAGGAGCTGGAGGCTAACCATCAGCTGAGTCAGCGTCTGATTCTGGCGACGGAAAACGGCAACTCGCTGGTTCAGCAAAACATTAAAGTGAAAAACTGGCTGGATCGGGCGCTGCAGGCGGAACGCAACATCAAAGAACAGATCGCGGTCCTGAAAGGTAGCCTCCTGCTGTCGCGTATTCTCTACCAGCAGCAGCAGACGCTGCCGTCCGCCGACGAGCTGGAAGACATGACTAACCGCATTGCGGATTTGCGTCTGGAACAATTTGACGTGAATCAGCAGCGTGATGCCCTTTTCCAGAGCGATAACTTCGTCGCCAAAATTGAAGAGGGTCATTCCAGCGACGTGAACCCGGAAGTGCATGACGCGCTGCTCCAGGTCGTCGATATGCGCCGTGAGCTATTGGATCAGCTCAACAAACAGTTGGGCAACCAGCTGATGATGGCCATCAACCTGCAGATCAACCAGCAGCAGCTGGTCAGCGTTTCCAAAAGCCTGCAGGAGATTTTGACGCAGCAAATTTTCTGGGTGAACAGCAACAAGCCGATGGACTGGGACTGGGTGAAGTCCTTCCCTGAGCAGCTGAAAACGCAGATCAAGAGCATGAAAATCACCGTGAACTGGGAGAAAGCCTGGCCTGCGGTAATGATTGCTTTCCTGGCGGGATTACCCCTGCTGCTGATTGCCGGTCTGATTCGCTGGCGTTTGAAATGGCTTAAACAGTACCAGGCGAAGCTGGCCTCGGAAGTGGGGCAACTGCGCAACGACAGCCAGCTCCATACGCCAAAAGCGATTCTGATCGACCTTATTCGCGCCCTGCCGGTGTGCCTGATTATTCTGGCGGTAGGCCTGATTCTGCTCACCATGCAGCTTAACGTCAGCGATCTGCTGTGGGCATTCAGCAAAAAACTGGCGCTGTTCTGGCTGGTGTTTGGCCTGTGCTGGAAGGTCCTGGAAAAAGACGGCGTTGCGGTCCGTCATTTCAACATGCCTGCCCAACTGACCAGCCACTGGCGTCGACAGATTGTACGTGTCAGCCTGGCGCTTCTGCCGCTTCACTTCTGGTCAGTTGTTTCTGAACTGTCTCCGCTGCATCTGATGGATGATGTGCTGGGTCAGCTGGTCATTATGCTGAACCTGCTGCTGATTGCCATCCTCATGTGGCCGATGTGCCGCGATAGCTGGCGTGATAAAGAGTCCCACAATATTCGTCTGGCCACCGTGACGGTACTGGCGATCATTCCGCTGGCGCTGATGGTGCTTACGGCGACGGGCTACTTCTATACCACGCTGCGTCTGTCCGGGCGCTGGATCGAAACGGTCTATCTGGTGATCGTCTGGAATCTGCTCTATCAAACCGTACTGCGCGGATTAAGCGTCGCGGCTCGCCGTATTGCTTACCGTCGTGCCATCGCGCGTCGTCAGCATCAGGTGAAAGAGGGCGCCGAAGGGGCGGAGCCACAGGAAGAACCGACCATCGCGCTGGAGCAGGTCAACCAGCAGACGCTGCGTATCACCATGCTGGTGATGATCGCGCTGTTTGCGGTGATGTTCTGGGCTATCTGGTCTGATTTAATTACCGTTTTCGCCTACCTCGACAGCATCACCCTCTGGCAGTACAACGGCACCGAAGCTGGCGCTGCGGTGATGAAAAGCGTCACCATGGGCAGCCTGCTGTTTGCGCTGGTGTCGTCGGTGGTAGCCTGGGCGCTGATTCGCAACCTGCCGGGTCTGCTGGAAGTGCTGGTCCTCTCGCGGCTGAACCTGCGTCAGGGGGCGTCGTACGCTATCACTACGATCCTGAACTACGTCATTATTATTGTCGGGGCGATGACGGTATTCGGCTCGCTGGGCGTCTCGTGGGATAAACTCCAGTGGCTGGCGGCCGCCCTCTCGGTAGGTCTGGGTTTTGGCCTGCAGGAGATCTTCGGTAACTTTGTCTCCGGTCTGATCATCCTGTTCGAACGTCCGGTGCGAATTGGCGATACCGTCACCATCGGTACGTTCTCCGGTACGGTCAGCAAGATCCGCATTCGTGCCACCACGATTACCGATTTCGATCGCAAAGAGGTGATCATCCCGAACAAGGCGTTCGTGACCGAGCGTCTGATCAACTGGTCGCTCTCTGATACGGTGACGCGCGTGGTGATCCGCCTGGGCGTAGCCTATGGATCGGATCTGGAGAAGGTGAAAGAGGTGCTGCTGAAGGCAGCCTCAGAACATCCGAAAGTGATGCACGATCCGGCTCCGGCGGTGTTCTTCACCACCTTCGGGCCAAGCACGCTGGATCATGAACTGCGTTTATACGTGCGTGAACTGCGTGACCGTAGCTACACGGTAGATGAGCTTAACCGGTCTATCGATCGCCTGTGCCGTGAAAACGATATTAATATCGCCTTCAACCAGCTTGAAGTTCACCTGCGTAACGAAAAAGGTGATGAGCATACGGAAGTGAAGCGCGACATTAAAGGTGACGATCCCACTCCGGCTTAATCTATTTTCCCTCTCCCTGTGGGAGAGGGTTAGGGTGAGGGCTACTGGCCTTCACCTTTCCTTCAAAATCCCGCTGCACAATCGCCAGCGCTTTCAGCACCGTTTCGGCGGGAATATCATGATTCTCCAGCAGCATAATTAAATCGACGGCCAGTTTGACCTCATCGGGTGCATTTTCCAGTGACATGGGTGTGGCTCCTGTTAGCGGGTCAAACGTTCAATGACGCGTTCAATCTCATCCAGCGCCTGACGGCAGCGCACAATGCGGCCTTCCAGGGCGCTAATCTCGCGCATCAATAATTGCTGTTCTTCCAGCGTTTCGCTGTTATTCAGCCGCACTTCGCGCTCACGTTTCATCTCAAACAGTCGGCGTTCAAACTCCTGATTCTCCAGCCGCTTGCGCTGCCATTTGCCGAGTCCGGGCGAGCCGCTGTCCCAGGCGCGTAGCGGCCAGGCGGCAATTTCGCGATGCAGGGCGGTGATTTGCTCAGTGAGATGCTCTGCAAGCCACGCCACCTGTTCCTGCTGTTCACTTTCAACCGCATGGCAAAGCTCGTCAAGGCGGGTCTGCGCCTCAGCCAGGTAATCCTGAATGACCGTACTGCGGGTACGAAAAAGCTGCCGATCAAAGCGCGGCTTCAGCGTGGCGTGCCCCAGCAGAGGGGTGGCCTCTGCTCGCAGGGTGGTCAACTGTTTTTGCAGCGTCTCCAGAAGCAAGGCTGTTTTCAAAACGCTCTCCAGTGGTAAAGTAGCCGTTCAGTTTGATAACGATTCGCATTATGCAGCGTACTATTTTAATCATCATTGGCTGGCTCGCGGTAGTGCTGGGTACACTGGGTGTGGTTTTACCCTTACTGCCCACCACGCCGTTTATCCTGCTGGCAGCCTGGTGCTTCGCCCGCTCGTCGCCGCGTTTTCACCACTGGCTGCTTTATCGCTCATGGTTTGGTGGCTACCTGCGCCACTGGCAAAAACACCGTGCCATGCCGCCCGGCGCGAAGCCGCGCGCGATTGCGGTGATCCTCATTACCTTTGCTATTTCATTATGGCTGGTGAAAATGATGTGGGTGCGGATCCTGCTGCTGATCATTCTGACCTGCCTGCTTATCTTCATGTGGCGGATCCCCGTGGTTGATGAAAAGCAACAAAAGCACTGAAGCCTCATAATGGCTGTTGCAATTATTGCGTACAGCCAGTAAATTCGACCGTTTTCGAGCACAGGCGCGCCTGGTTAAAGGTTAAACGATTGTTACCTTTACCCACTCCGTTGCGCGTCGTGAGTAACACTGTTTCATTTAGGCACAAACCGATGACCGCAACTGCACAGCAGCTTGAATATCTGAAAAACAGCATCAAAAGCATCCAGGACTATCCAAAACCTGGCATTCTTTTCCGTGATGTCACCAGCTTGCTGGAAGACCCGAAAGCGTACGCGCTCAGCATTGAACTGCTGGTCGAGCGTTATAAAAACGCCGGGATCACCAAAGTAGTAGGTACCGAAGCCCGTGGCTTCCTGTTTGGCGCACCGGTTGCGCTGGCAATGGGCGTGGGTTTTGTGCCGGTGCGTAAACCGCGCAAACTGCCGCGTGAAACCATCGCAGAGAGCTACGAGCTGGAGTACGGCACCGATCAGCTGGAAATCCACGTTGATGCGATCAAGCCTGGCGACAAAGTGCTGGTGGTGGACGATCTGCTGGCGACCGGCGGCACCATCGAAGCGACCGTGAAGCTGATCCGTCGTCTGGGTGGTGAAGTGACCGACGCGGCGTTCATCATTAACCTGTTCGATCTCGGCGGCGAACAGCGCCTGGAAAAACAGGGCATTACCAGCTACAGCCTGGTGCCATTCCCGGGTCATTAATCCCGGTTTTCACAACCTCGCTCAATGGGTGAGGTTGTGATAGCATTCCCCTCCATAAATTCACCTTCCAGCGTTGCAGAGCCTGCCCATGAGTTATCAGGTGTTAGCCCGTAAATGGCGACCACAAACCTTTGCTGACGTTGTCGGTCAGGAGCATGTGCTGACGGCCCTGGCGAACGGCTTGTCGCTAGGTCGCATCCATCACGCCTATCTTTTCTCCGGCACCCGCGGCGTCGGTAAGACCTCAATTGCCCGTTTGCTGGCGAAAGGTCTCAACTGCGAAACCGGGATCACCGCCACGCCGTGCGGCGTGTGTGATAACTGCCGGGAGATCGAGCAGGGGCGTTTTGTCGATCTGATCGAGATCGACGCCGCCTCGCGCACGAAAGTGGAAGATACCCGCGATCTGCTGGACAACGTACAGTACGCCCCAGCGCGCGGTCGCTTCAAGGTCTACCTGATCGATGAAGTGCACATGCTGTCGCGCCACAGCTTTAACGCCCTGCTGAAAACGCTGGAAGAGCCGCCCGCGCACGTGAAATTCCTGCTGGCGACGACCGATCCGCAAAAGCTGCCGGTCACCATTCTGTCCCGCTGCCTGCAGTTCCACCTGAAGGCCCTGGACGTAGAACAGATCCGCGCCCAGCTCGAACACATTCTCGATGAAGAGAAGATCGTCCATGAGCCGCGCGCCCTGCAACTGCTGGCGCGTGCAGCGGACGGCAGCCTGCGTGATGCGTTAAGCCTGACCGACCAGGCAATTGCCAGCGGTGACGGTAAGCTCTCTACCGAAGCAGTCAGTACCATGCTCGGTACGCTGGATGACGATCAGGCGCTTTCACTCATCGAAGCGATGATTGCCGCCAACGGTGAACGCGTCATGACGCTGGTCAATGCTGCGGCTGGCCGGGGGATTGAATGGGAAGCGCTGCTGGTTGAGATGCTCAGCCTGCTGCACCGCGTGGCGATGCTGCAGCTTTCTCCGTCGGCAATTGGCGCAGATATGGCCGCCATTGAACAGCGGATGCGTGAACTTGCCCGCACCGTGCCGCCTGCCGATGTACAGCTTTATTACCAAACTCTGCTGATTGGTCGTAAAGAGCTGCCGTTCGCGCCGGATCCCAGGATGGGCGTAGAAATGACGCTGCTGCGCGCGCTGGCGTTCCACCCGCGCATGCCGCTGCCGGAACCGGAAGCGCCGCGGCAGTCTTTCGCCCCGGTCGCCCCAACGGCGGTGATGTCACCTCAGCAGGTGCCACCGCAGCCGACACCGCCGCCGCAAAACGTGCCGCTGTCGGATGCCACCAGTTCGGTGCTTGCCGCTCGCAGTCAGCTGCAGCGTGCGCAGGGAGTAACCAAACCAAAAAAGAGTGAACCGGCAGCGCCAGGAAGAGCGCGGCCGGTGAACAACGCCGCGCTTGAACGACTGGCCTCGGTAACGGAGCGCGTACAGTCGCGCCCGGCACCGTCCGCGCTCGAGCAGAAAGCCCCGGCGAAAGAAGAGGCATACCGCTGGAAGGCGACCACCGTTGTCGAAACGGTAAAGGAAGAGGTCGCTACGCCGAAAGCGCTGAAAAAGGCGCTGGAGCATGAGAAAACGCCGGAGCTTTCCGCGAAGCTCGCAGAAGAATCTATTGCCCGCGATGCCTGGGCCGCTGAGGTCAGCAAACTCCAGCTGCCGAAGCTGGTCGAGCAGGTTGCGCTGAACGCCTGGAAAGAGCGGGACGGTAATCAGGTGCGTTTACACCTGCGTCCTGGTCAGCGACACCTGAATTCGCCAGGCGCGCAAAAGGCGCTGGCCGAGGCGCTCGCCACATTACAGGGTGCGCCGGTTGAATTGACTATCATTGAAGATGATAATCCGGCAGTGAAAACGCCGCTTGAGTGGCGCCAGGCCATTTATGAAGAGAAACTCGCGCAGGCGCGCGAGGCGATTATTGCGGATAACAACATTCAGACCCTGCGCCGGTTCTTCGACGCCGATCTGGATGAAGAGAGTATTCGCCCCATTTGATCGTGAGTCTGACTTACGGTTGTAATCCTTAAACGTGAAAGAAGAGAGAAGCCTATGTTTGGTGGAAAAGGCGGTCTGGGTGGCCTGATGAAGCAGGCTCAGCAGATGCAGGAAAAAATGCAGAAGATGCAGGAAGAGATCGCTCAGATGGAAGTCACGGGTGAATCCGGTGCCGGTCTGGTCAAGGTGACCATCAACGGTGCGCATAACTGCCGTCGCGTTGAAATCGACCCAAGCCTGCTCGAAGACGACAAAGAGATGCTGGAAGATCTGGTTGCTGCCGCGTTTAACGATGCTGCGCGCCGTATCGACGAAACCCAGAAAGAGAAAATGGCCTCTGTTTCCAGCGGTATGCAGCTGCCGCCGGGCTTTAAGATGCCATTCTGATGCAAACCAGTCCGCTGCTCACGCAGTTAATGGAAGCTCTGCGCTGCCTGCCGGGCGTTGGCCCGAAGTCGGCGCAGCGCATGGCGTTCACGCTTTTGCAGCGCGATCGCAGCGGCGGGATGCGCCTGGCGCAGGCTCTGACCCGCGCGATGTCAGAAATTGGTCACTGTGCGGATTGCCGCACCTTTACCGAGCAGGATGTGTGTAACATCTGCTCGAATCCGCGTCGTCAGGAGAACGGTCAGATTTGCGTGGTGGAGAGTCCGGCGGACATCTATGCCATCGAACAAACCGGGCAGTTTTCCGGCCGCTATTTCGTGCTGATGGGGCATCTCTCCCCGCTGGACGGTATCGGCCCGGACGATATCGGTCTTGACCGCCTTGAACAGCGTCTTGAGTCCGAAACGATTAAAGAGGTGATCCTCGCCACCAACCCAACGGTGGAAGGGGAAGCAACCGCCAACTACATCGCCGAGCTGTGCTCACAGTACGGCGTTGACGCCAGCCGCATCGCCCACGGCGTGCCGGTGGGTGGTGAGCTGGAGATGGTGGACGGCACCACGCTGTCGCACTCTCTGGCCGGGCGTCACAAGATTATTTTCTGACCAAGCGGAGGCTGCGTTCGCGGCCTCCGCTTGAAATTTCTCTCCCTTATCCCCATCTCTCACTCAACGTTTTACAACCCCATTAAATGGCATTGTTGAGGTCGACTTAGATGAAAGGACAAGAAACCCGTGGTTTCCAGTCAGAAGTAAAACAGCTTCTGCACCTGATGATCCATTCCCTGTATTCCAACAAAGAAATCTTCCTGCGTGAGCTGATTTCCAACGCCTCCGATGCGGCGGACAAGCTGCGCTTCCGCGCGCTGTCTAACCCGGATCTGTACGAAGGCGAGCTGCGCGTGCGCGTCTCTTTCAATAAAGAGAACCGTACCCTGACCATCGCTGATAACGGCATTGGGATGAACCGCGACGAGGTGATCGACCACCTCGGCACCATCGCCAAATCCGGCACTAAAGCGTTCCTTGAGTCCATGGGCTCTGACCAGGCGAAAGACAGCCAGCTGATCGGTCAGTTCGGCGTGGGCTTCTACTCAGCGTTCATCGTGGCGGACAAAGTCACCGTGCGTACTCGTGCGGCGGGCGACAGCGCGGAGAACGGCGTGCTCTGGGAATCCAAAGGCGAAGGTGAGTACACCGTTGACGACATCACCAAAGCAGACCGCGGGACTGAAATCACCCTGCACCTGCGTGAAGGGGAAGATGATTTCCTGAACGACTGGCGCGTACGCTCCATCATCAGCAAATATTCCGATCACATCGCTCTGCCGGTTGAGATTGAAAAACAGGAAGAGAAAGACGGCGAAACCGTGGTCTCCTGGGAGAAAATCAACAAGGCGCAGGCGCTGTGGACGCGCAACAAGTCTGAAATTAAAGACGACGAATATAACGAGTTCTACAAGCACATCGCCCACGACTTTACCGACCCGCTGACCTGGAGCCACAACCGCGTGGAAGGGAAGCAGGAGTACACCAGCCTGCTGTACATCCCGGCGCAGGCCCCATGGGATATGTGGAACCGCGATCACAAGCACGGCCTGAAGCTGTACGTGCAGCGCGTCTTCATCATGGACGACGCCGAGCAGTTCATGCCGAACTACCTGCGCTTCGTGCGCGGCCTGATCGATTCTAACGATCTGCCGCTCAACGTCTCCCGCGAGATCCTGCAGGACAGCACCGTCACCCGTAACTTGCGCAACGCCCTGACCAAACGTGCGCTACAGATGCTGGAAAAACTGGCGAAAGACGATGCGGAAAAATACCAGACCTTCTGGAAACAGTTTGGCCTGGTGCTGAAGGAAGGCCCGGCAGAAGACACCGCAAACGTTGAAACCATTGCTAAGCTGCTGCGCTTCGCCTCCACGCACACCGACTCCTCCGCGCAGACCGTGTCGTTGGAAGAGTATGTCTCCCGCATGAAAGAAGGGCAGGAGAAGATCTACTACATCACCGCCGACAGCTACGCGGCGGCGAAGAGCAGCCCGCACCTGGAGCTGTTGCGCAAGAAAGGCATCGAAGTGCTGCTGCTGTCTGACCGCATCGACGAGTGGATGATGAACTACCTGACCGAGTTCGACGGTAAAGCATTCCAGTCGGTTGCAAAAGCCGATGAGTCCATCGACAAGCTGGCGGATGAGGTAGATGAAAGCGCGAAAGAAGCCGAGAAGGCGCTGGAGCCGTTCGTTGAGCGCGTGAAAACCCTGCTGGGTGACCGTGTGAAAGAGGTACGTTTCACTCACCGTCTGACCGATACCCCGGCCATTGTCACGACCGATGCCGACGAAATGAGCACTCAGATGGCGAAGCTGTTCGCAGCGGCGGGCCAGGCGGTGCCGGAAGTGAAATATATCTTTGAGCTTAATCCGGATCATCCGCTGGTGAAACGCGCGGCGGATACCCAGGACGAAGCACGCTTTGCCGAGTGGGTTGAGCTGCTGCTGGATCAGTCCCTGCTGGCCGAGCGCGGCACGCTGGAAGACCCTAACCTGTTCATTAAACGTGTGAATGCGCTGCTTCTGGCGTAACTGACCACGCCTCCCCTGGTCTTCTCCCTCTCCCCGTGGGAGAGGGCCGGGGTGAGGGCCCAGACCGCACTCACCCAAATTATCTCCCCCCGTTAACCGTTTCAGCCTTCCCGCCTTCCTTGAGCGATGTCCGTTCTGGTGGTATTGTTTAGCGCTTTTGAAAAATTGAAACGACATTTGAGGGGATTTTCGCAATGCGTATTATTCTGCTTGGCGCTCCGGGCGCGGGTAAAGGAACTCAGGCTCAGTTCATCATGGAGAAATACGGTATTCCGCAAATCTCCACCGGTGACATGCTGCGCGCCGCTGTAAAATCTGGCTCCGAGCTGGGTAAACAAGCGAAAGACATCATGGACGCAGGCAAGCTGGTAACCGACGAGCTGGTTATTGCGCTGGTCAAAGAGCGCATTGCTCAGGAAGATTGCCGTAACGGCTTCCTGCTGGACGGCTTCCCACGCACCATTCCTCAGGCTGACGCCATGAAAGAAGCGGGCATCAACGTGGACTACGTTCTCGAGTTCGACGTACCGGACGAGCTGATCGTTGACCGTATCGTTGGCCGTCGCGTACACGCTGCTTCTGGCCGCGTTTACCACATCAAATTCAACCCGCCTAAGGTTGAAGGTAAAGACGACGTGACCGGCGAAGAGCTGACCACCCGTAAAGACGATCAGGAAGAGACCGTGCGTAAACGCCTGGTGGAATACCATCAGATGACCGCGCCGCTGATCGGCTACTACACCAAAGAAGCGCAGGCGGGTAACACCAAATACGCCAAAGTCGACGGCACCAAAGCCGTGGCTGACGTACGTGCAGAGCTGGAAAAAATTCTCGGCTAATCGCGCGCCTCTCACCCGGGTCCCCGGGTGAGAAATATTCTCACCTTACCTATTACAGCAATGGGTTTCGTTTAAACGCATTTCCGCTACAATTGACAACCTATCAAATGGTTAAGAGGCGTGAATGAGTCAGGCGAAAACCGGCATCCTGCTTGCCAATCTGGGCACTCCAGAAGCACCTACATCAGACGCGGTAAAACGCTACCTGCGACAATTTTTAAGCGACACGCGCGTTGTGGATTTCCCGAGACTGCTGTGGTGGCCGCTGCTGCGTGGCGTGATTCTGCCGATTCGTTCTCCGCGCGTCGCCAAACTCTATCAGTCCGTCTGGATGGAGGAGGGCTCGCCGCTGATGGTTTACAGCCGTCGTCAGGAAAAAGCGCTGGCCGCCCGCCTGCCGGATATGCCCGTCGCGCTCGGCATGAGCTACGGAAAACCGTCCCTGGAAAGCGCGGTGGAATCACTGCTGGCGCAGGGTGTAGACCATATCGTGGTGCTGGCGCTCTACCCGCAATACTCCTGCTCGACGGTGGCCGCCGTCTGGGACGAGCTGGCGCGCATTCTGGCGACCCGTCGCCGCATTCCTGGCGTGACCTTTATTCGCGATTACGCCGATAACGATCTCTACATCAGGGCGCTTGCCAACAGCGCGCGCGCGTCGTTTGAAAAGCACGGCGAGCCGGATCTGCTGCTGCTCTCCTATCATGGGATCCCACAGCGTTTCGCCAACGAAGGGGATGATTATCCGCAGCGCTGCCGCGATACCACCCGTGAGCTGGTTTCCGCCCTCGGCCTGCCGCCGGAAAAAGTGATGATGACCTTCCAGTCGCGCTTCGGTCGCGAGCCGTGGCTGACACCGTACACCGATGAAACCCTCAAAATGCTTGGCGAGAAGGGGGTTAAGCACATTCAGGTGATGTCGCCAGGCTTCTCGGCGGACTGCCTGGAAACCCTGGAGGAGATCGCGGTGCAAAACCGGGAATTTTTCCTTGAGGCTGGCGGCGAAAAGTACGAGTACATTCCGGCGCTTAACGACTCGCCTGAACATATTGACATGATGGTCTCGCTGGTGACGAACAGCCGCTGATCGCACTCCAGGCCGGGTTTGTGCTACCATTCCCGGCCCATATTCTTCATACAGTTCAGACCATGAAATTTCCCGGTAAACGTAAATCCAAACACTACTTTCCCGTTGATGCGCGCGATCCGCTCCTGCAGCAAATCCAGCCTGAAAATGAAACCAGCGCCGCCTGGGTCGTTGGTATCGACCAGACGCTGGTGGACATTGAAGCGAAAGTGGATGATGAGTTTGTCGCCCGTTATGGTCTGAGCGCCGGTCACTCACTGGTGATCGAAGACGACGTTGCCGAAGCGCTGTACCAGGAGCTGGTGCGTGAAAATCTCATTACCCATCAGTTTGCCGGGGGGACCATCGGTAACACTATGCACAACTACTCCGTGCTGGCCGATGACCGCTCGGTACTGCTCGGCGTGATGTGCAGTAACATTGAAATCGGTGGTTATGCCTACCGCTATTTGTGCAACACCTCCAGCCGTACCGATCTGAACTATCTTCAGGGCGTTAACGGGCCGATTGGCCGCTGCTTCACGCTGATCGGCGAGTCCGGGGAGCGTACGTTTGCCATCAGCCCTGGCCATATGAATAAGCTGCGCGCCGAGAGTATTCCTGAAGCGGTGATTGCGGGTGCCTCTGCGCTGGTATTGACCTCCTATCTGGTACGCTGCAAGCCGGGCGAGCCGATGCCGGAAGCGACCATGAAAGCGATCGAGTACGCGAAAAAGTACGATGTGCCGGTGGTTCTCACGCTGGGCACCAAATTCGTGATTGCCGATAACCCCGAGTGGTGGCAGGCGTTCCTGAAAGAGCACGTCTCAATTCTGGCGATGAACGAAGAAGAGGCCGAAGCGCTCACCGGTGAGAGCGATCCGCTGCTGGCCTCTGACAAAGCGCTGGACTGGGTGGATCTGGTGCTCTGCACTGCCGGCCCCGTCGGGCTCTATATGGCGGGCTTTACGGAAGAAGAGAGCAAACGCAAAACCCAGCACCCGTTGCTCCCTGGCGCGATTGCCGAGTTCAACCAGTACGAGTTCAGCCGCGGTATGCGCCATAAAGATTGCCTCAACCCGCTGCGTATCTACTCCCACATTGCGCCTTATATGGGCGGACCGGAGAAGATCATGAACACCAACGGGGCGGGTGACGGCGCGCTGGCAGCACTGCTGCACGACATTACCGCCAATGCCTACCACAAAACCAACGTACCCAACTCCAGCAAACACAAGTTCAACTGGCTGACCTATTCGTCGCTGGCGCAGGTGTGTAAGTACGCGAACCGCGTGAGCTATCAGGTGCTGAACCAGCATTCACCGCGCTTAACGCGTGGCCTGCCGGAACGGGAAGACAGCCTCGAAGAGGCTTATTGGGACAGGTAAAAGCAAAACGGCAACCCGGTTGCCGTTTTTAGTGTTTGTTCCCTCTCCCCGTGGGAGAGGGCCAGGGTGAGGGCATCAGACCGCAAAAATCGTACCCCGTAGCAGCCTCTTCAACCGGCGGTTTCGCCAGCAGCGTCAGCATCGTGTTCGCAATCTCACGTTCGCCCATCACTACCTTATCCGCACCGCGCTCGGTGATGTACTCCACCTCATCGTCATAATGCGCCCGGGCGATAATCTCAATATTGGGGCATTTCTCACGCGCGGTGGCTACAATCTCGCCCGCTTCATAGCCATTCGGAATAGTCAGCAGCAGCCAGCGCGCGCAGTCCAGATGCGCCAGCGCCATAATCTCCTCGTTGGCCGCATTGCCCAGCACCGCACGAATACCACGCTCGCGCAGTTCATCAACGCGGGTGCGTGAGGTTTCAATCACCACCAGCGGAATGCCCTGCGCCATCAGCTTCTCACCGAGCAGGCTGCCCACGCGACCAAAGCCGACCAGCAGCGCATGGTTGCAGATATCCACCGGGATCTGCTTCTCCTCTTCGATGGCTTCTTCCAGCGTCTGCTCTTCCAGCGTTTCGGTTTTATCGAGGTATTTTTCCAGCAGGGCAAACAGGACCGGGTTCAGCATAATCGACAGAATTGCCCCCGCCAGCACCAGATTCTGCCCGGCCTGGGGCAGCAGGTTCAGAGCCATACCCAGACCCGCGAGGATAAAGGCGAACTCACCAATCTGCGCCAGGCTGGCGGCAATCGTCAGCGCCGTACGCGGGGAGTGGCCGAACATCCGCACCAGGAAGAAGGCGGCGAGCGACTTACCGAAGATAATGATCGCCAGCGTGCCCAGCACGGCCAGCGGCTGCTGAACCAGAATCATCGGATCAAACAGCATGCCGACGGAGACAAAGAACAGCACGGCGAAGGCATCACGCAGGGGCAGGGTGTCATGCGCGGCGCGGTGGCTCAGCTCAGACTCGTTCAGCACCATTCCGGCGAAGAACGCGCCCAGGGCAAAGGAGACGTCGAACAGTTCAACAGCGCCAAAAGCGATCCCCAGCGCCAGCGCCAGCACGGAAAGCGTAAACAGCTCGCGGGAGCCGGTCGCCGCGCTGCGGGACAGGATCCACGGCACCAGACGACGGCCCACCAGCATCATGATGGCGATAAACGCCACCACTTTACCGATGGTGATACTCATATCCAGCGCCAGCGAGGCGAAGCCGATGTTGTCTTTTTCCATCATTCCGGCGACGGCAGGCAACAGCACCAGCGTCAGCACCATCACCAGATCTTCCACAATCAGCCAGCCTATCGCGATTTGCCCGCGCTGGCTGTCTATCAGCTGTCTCTCTTCAAGCGCGCGCAGCAGCACCACGGTACTGGCGGTTGAGAGACACAGCCCAAATACGATACCGGTCATCAACGACCAGCCCAGCACGGCCGAAAGCGCCATCCCCAGCAGCGTCGCCACCCCTATCTGGGCGATCGCGCCAGGTATGGCGATCGACTTTACCGCCATCAGGTCCTTCAGGGAAAAGTGCAGGCCAACACCAAACATCAGCAGAATCACGCCTAATTCCGCCAGCTCAGGCGCCAGCTTGGTATCCGCGACAAAACCTGGCGTAAACGGTCCCGCCAGAACCCCCGCTAATAAATAGCCGACAAGAGGAGAAATACGCAGTTTATTGGCAATCATGCCAAGGATAAAAGCGAGCACAAGTCCACCAACAATGGTGGTGATAAGCGGTGTGGCGTGGTGCATTCCGTCTCCTTTCGCGGTGAGTGTTCCATTTTTGGCGTGAATACCAAAAGACCAGGTAATAGTTTATGACAATTTTTGCCCTTATGTTTATGAATAATTGTTGAAGTTTGAATAAAACGGCAATATGCGCGTAAAAAAGCGCATATTGATAAATTCAGGTCAGGGATGGAGAGGAAACCCTTATGGCACAAGGGGGGAAGGTAGCCAAAGTTTTACTTTGGCTACCTGTAATTCACGCTTTGTGACGGTTATCAGGCAGGAATATGGTCAACATCCCCAGAAGTGGCAGGAAAGCACAGATTTTGTAAACCAGGAAGATGCTGGTGTGATCCGCGACCATCCCCAACACCGCTGCACCAAGCCCGCCCATACCGAAGGCGAAACCGAAAAAGAGTCCGGAAACCATACCGATACGGCCCGGTAACAGCTCCTGGGCATAGACCAGAATGGCGGAAAATGCCGAGGCGAGGATAAAACCAATGATCACGGTTAAAATGCCCGTCCATTCGAGGCTGGCATACGGCAAAATAAGGGTAAACGGCGCGACACCGAGGATAGAGCCCCAAATAACATATTTCCGGCCAATCTTATCGCCCACCGGCCCGCCAATAACCGTTCCGGCAGCAACCGCGAAAAGGAAGGCAAACAGGTGGATTTGCGCATTTTGTACCGATAATCCGAATTTTTGCATCAGATAAAAGGTGTAATAGCTGCTGATGCTTGCCATGTAGAAGTATTTCGAGAAAATCAGCACCAGCAGTACGGAAACCGCCAGAATGACCTTATTCCGGGGCAGGGGATTGATAACCTTCGCTTTAGGTTTCCCCTTATTTACGCGATGCTGAGCGGCATACCAGCGGCTGATCTGCGCCAGCACGATAATCGCCAGCAGTGCGGCCAGCACAAACCACGCCACGTTCCCTTTGCCATACGGGGCGATAATCACCGCCGCCAGCAAGGGGCCGAGGGAGCTGCCAAAGTTACCGCCGACCTGGAAAAGTGACTGCGCCAGCCCGTGGCGGCCGCCGGAGGCCATACGCGCCACGCGTGAGGACTCAGGGTGGAAGACGGACGACCCGGTACCCACCAGCGCGGCAGCAATCAACACCGCCTCAAAGCTGCCAGCCATCGCCAGCAATACCAGACCGCTCAGGGTAAAGCACATGCCAATCGGCAGCGACCACGGCATCGGGTATTTGTCCGTCCAGTAGCCCACCACTGGTTGTAGCAGCGAGGAAGCCAACTGGAAGGTGAGGGTGATCATCCCGATCTGCACGAAAGTTAACGAAAACTCGGACTGCAGCAGCGGATAAATTGCCAGAATCAACGACTGGATCATGTCGTTGAGCAGGTGCGAAAGACTGATTGCGCCTAATACCTTAAAAGAGGTGCGCGATTTTGGCGGCGACGCCGGGGTTGATTCGCTGATTGCCATAAATACCACGTTGTTTTGTTATTAGAGATGCAGGGTGTAATTATTATCCGACTAACATACCCGCCCGGGACATTTGAAGAAAGTCGCAATTCTGAAAACTTATTTGTCTATTATTGTGAGTCACTGTAATTTTTGCCTTTGTCTATTGGTCAGGGAGAGAGAAGATGAAGTTAATGAAGCGGGGCGTCGCGCTGGCGCTCATCGCCGCATGGGGTCTGGTAAGCCTGCCCGCGCAGGCGTATGAAAAAGATAAAACCTATAAAATCACCATTCTGCATACCAACGATCATCATGGTCATTTCTGGCGCAGTGAATATGGCGAATATGGTCTCTCGGCGCAAAAAACGCTGGTGGACGGCATTCGCAAAGAGGTGGCAGCCCAGGGCGGCAGCGTGCTGTTGCTCTCAGGCGGTGATATTAATACCGGCGTGCCGGAATCTGATTTACAGGATGCCGAGCCGGATTTCCGTGGCATGAATCTGATTGGCTACGACGCGATGGCCGTCGGTAACCATGAGTTTGATAACCCGCTGACGGTGCTGCGTCAGCAGGAAAAATGGGCCAAATTCCCCTTCCTCTCCGCCAACATTTACCAGAAAAGCACCGGCGAACGGCTGTTCAAACCCTGGGCGCTGTTTAAGCGTCAGGATTTGAAGATCGCAGTCATTGGCTTAACCACCGACGATACGGCAAAAATCGGCAATCCCGAGTTCTTTACGGATATTGAATTCCGCAAACCGGCAGACGAAGCGAAGCTGGTGATTCAGGAACTGCAGCAGAACGAAAAGCCGGACGTGATTATCGCCACCACGCACATGGGGCACTACGACAACGGTGAGCACGGCTCCAATGCACCCGGCGACGTGGAGATGGCGCGCAGCCTGCCTGCAGGGTCACTGGCCATGATTGTGGGTGGTCACTCACAGGATCCGGTGTGCATGGCATCGGAGAATAAAAAACAGGTGGATTACGTGCCGGGCACGCCGTGTGCGCCGGACCGTCAGAACGGTATCTGGATTGTGCAGGCCCACGAATGGGGTAAATACGTGGGCCGGGCGGACTTTGAGTTCCGTAACGGCGAGATGAAACTGGTGCACTACCAGCTCATTCCGGTCAACCTGAAGAAGAAAGTGACCTACCCGGACGGGAAAAGTGAGCGCGTACTTTACACGCCAGAGATCGCTGAGAACCCGCAGATGCTCTCCCTGCTGACACCGTTCCAGAATAAAGGCAAAGCGCAGCTGGACGTGAAAATCGGCACGCTTAATGGTCGTCTGGAGGGGGACCGCAGTAAAGTCCGCTTCGTGCAGACCAACATGGGACACCTGGTGCTGGCGGCGCAAATGGCGCGCACCGGTGCTGATTTTGGCGTGATGAGCGGGGGCGGCATTCGTGACTCTATTGAAGGCGGAAATATCACCTACAAGGATGTCCTGAAGGTGCAGCCGTTTGGTAACGTAGTGGTCTATGCCGACATGACCGGCAAAGAGGCGATTGACTACCTGACCGCCGTCGCGCAGATGAAGCCGGATTCCGGGGCCTATCCGCAGTTTGCCAACGTCAGTTTTGTGGCAAAAGACGGCAAGCTGAATGATCTGAAGATCAAAGGCGAACCGGTCGACCCGGCAAAAACCTACCGTCTGGCGACGTTGAGCTTTAACGCCACCGGCGGCGACGGTTATCCGCATATTGATAGTAAACCGGGCTATGTGAATACCGGCTTTATTGATGCGGAAGTGCTGAAGCAGTACATCGAGCAGAATTCACCGATTGACGTGAACGCGTATGAGCCGAAGGGTGAGGTGAGCTGGCAGTAGTCTGGTATTTTGCCGGGTGGCGGCTTCGTCTTACCCGGCCTACATGCGAATCGTAGGCCCGGTAAGCGCAGCGCCACCGGGCAATTTTCTCAATCCCTGCGCGCAATATCCGCAAACTTCGCGTCCAGCATTTTCGCCAGATCGCCCGCCGCCAGCTCGATATCCAGCCCGCGTTTGCCGCCTGAAATATAGATCGTGTCAAATTCCTGCGAAGGGGCATCAATCAGCGTCGGCAGGCGTTTTTTCTGCCCCAGCGGGCTAATCCCGCCCACCAGGTAGCCGGTGGTCCGTTGCGCAACCATCGGATCTGCCATATCCACCTTTTTCGCCCCCAGCGCCTTCGCCACTTTCTTGAGATCGAGCTGTCCGGCGACGGGCGTGACCGCCACGGCGAGATGTTTCATATCGCCGTTCACCGCAACCAGCAGCGTTTTATAGACCTGGTCAGCGTTCAGCCCCAATTTGCGCACCACTTCGTCGCCAAAGTTGGTTTCATTCGGATCGTGATCGTAAGTGTGGATCCGGAAAGAAATGTTGTTTTTTTCGAGTAATTTAACGGCGGGAGTCATAGCTATCCTTCTTACGACAGACAAATCATGCCAACAGCATACGCCTGACGTTTGTCTAAAAAATAGCACCATCTTGCGCAATAGTATTGGCAGTGATGGTCACTTTGAGCGACAATCGGCTCAACCGAAGGTCTCCTTCGGCATAATAAAAACGATGAAATTCCTCTTTGACGGGCCAATAGAGATATTGGCCATTTTTTTATTTCAGCAGCGACGGCAAATTCCCTTCTCCGTACAAATGTAACGCCCCGACCGCAACCACGTATTCCCCGGCAGGTAATGCATGCAGCGTCTCTCGCCAGGCATTGTTGCGCGCATTCATCAGCACATCATACAGCGATTCGCTGAACGTTGACGGCAGCGCCAGCTTTCCGTCTGCTGGCGGCGCATCCAGCCACCAGCCAATCATGGTTTGCAGCAGACGTGCGTTGGTGTGCCAGTGGGTCAGCGTATCATCCAGCAGCATGCGGCCGTCGTCCGGAAGCTGACGCAGGAGCGCAATCTGGCTGTCCGTTCCTTCCAGTTCAATGATGGGCAGATTGCGCGCTCTTGCCAGATTGAGCAGCTGGTAATCAATACCGTAGTCACCGCGCAGACCCAGTCGCTGCGCCTGCGTGGCCTGTAGCACCATCGCAATTTGCCAGAGCGGCAGGGCGTCAATCATTGAGAGCGACACGCCGGTTTCATCGGCGACGCGCGTCAGTTCCGCCAGTTGGGCTTCGTCCAGACGTTCCGCCAGGGTCAGATCGCTTTCAAGCCCGGCAAACGGTGACTCCTGGCCCGAAATATCCGCCTCGACGACCAGCGCGTCGGCGCGCTTCAGCCGTTTTATCAGGCCGGGGGGCAGAGGTGACATATCCTGCGTACCCATATGGATGCTGCCGACCAGATGCAGGTGCTGACCGCCCGGCAGGGAGATATCAAGGCCGGGCCACGCATAGCGGCGGGGAAAGAGGGCGCGAAACGATGTTTTTATACGATTAAACAGGCCCATACGCGCTCCATGAACGGAAAGGTTCATGCTAGCGCGTACGGGTACAAGGTTCAATCCTTCGGTTTAAAGCGCAGCAGGCGGTTGGCATTGCTCACCACGGTGATGGAGGAGAGCGCCATCGCCGCACCTGCAACCACCGGGTTAAGCAGCGTGCCGGTCAGCGGCCACAAAATACCGGCAGCAATCGGGATGCCGAGTGAGTTATAGATAAACGCCCCCAGCAGGTTCTGCTTCATGTTGCGCAACGTGGCTTTTGAAATGGCCAGCGCGTCGGCAACGCCCATCAGGCTGTGGCGCATCAACGTGATGGCGGCGGTTTCAATGGCAACATCGCTCCCGCCCCCCATGGCGATACCGACGTCTGCCTGGGCCAGCGCCGGGGCATCGTTGATGCCGTCGCCCACCATCGCCACCTGACGTCCCTGGCGTTGCAGGTTCTTAATCGCATCCGCTTTGCCATCCGGCAGAACGCCTGCAATGACTTCATCAATACCGGCTTCTTTCGCAATAGCGTTTGCCGTCGTCGGGTTGTCCCCGGTCAGCATCACCAGGCGATAGCCCGCGCGGTGCAGACGCGCCAGGGCATCCACGCTGTCCTGACGAAGTGGATCGCGCACGGCCAGCAGGGCAGCGGCTTTGCCATCCACCGCCAGCAGAACCGGGGTTGCCCCCTGAGATGCCTGCGCTTTCAGTTCGCTTTCCAGCGCCGCGGTATCAATACCATTATCATTGAGCAAGGCCTGGTTACCCAGCAGCAGCGTATGCCCCTCGGCTTCACCGCTGACACCGAGCCCGCGCAGCGTGCGGAAGTTACTGACCTGCGGCAGGGCCGCAGCATTCGCTTTCTCGAGAATGGCGCGCGCCAGCGGGTGGCTGGAGCCTTGCTCCAGCGCGGCGGCGAGACGCAGCGCGTCCTCCTGCGCGATGCCTGCGGTGTTCACGGCCACAACCTGCGGTTTCCCCTCGGTCAGCGTGCCGGTTTTATCAAACACCAGCGTATCTAGCGTACTGGCCCGCTGCAGTGCGTCCGCATCCCTGACCAGCACGCCAAACTCGGCGGCACGGCCTACGCCGGAGATAATGGACATCGGCGTGGCCAGGCCAAGCGCGCATGGGCAGGCAATAATCAGCACCGTGGTGGCAATCACCAGGGTGTAGACAATCTGTGGCGCAGGGCCGAAGAAATACCAGATCGCCGCGCTCAGCAGGGCAATACCGACCACCACCGGCACAAAAATGGCCGAGATTCGGTCAGCAAGCTGGCCAATCTCCGGCTTGCTGCTCTGAGCCTGGCGCACCATTCGGATAATACGCGACAGCGTAGTATGGCTACCAACCGCACTGGCGGTGAACAGCACGCTGCCATCCTGAACGACCGTGCCGGCATGGACGGCATCGCCGTCGGATTTCTGCTGAGGGATGGATTCCCCGGTCAGCATCGCTTCATCCAGCCAGGCTTCGCCCTGGGTTATCGTGCCGTCAACGGGCACGCGATCGCCGGTGGTCAAACGCAGCGTCATGCCGGGCTGCACTTCCGCCAGCGGGACGCTTTTTTCCCCCTCGTCCGTGAGCACGCGGGCCGTCGGTGGGGTTAAATCGAGTAATCGTTCCAGCGCTTTGGAGGAGCGCTGACGGGCGCGGGCTTCCAGCATATGGCCTAAGTTAATCAGGCCGATAATCATCGCGCTCGCTTCATAATAGAGATGGCGCGCTTCCATCGGGAACCACTGCGGCCAGACGTTAACGCTCATTGAATAGAGCCACGCCGCGCCGGTACCGAGTGCGACCAGCGTATCCATCGTCGCGGTGCGGTTTTTCAGGCTCTTCCAGGCGCTGGTATAGAAATGCCCGCCTGCAAACACCATGACCGCAAGGGTAATCAGACCAATCACCAGCCACAGCGTGCGGTTGTCGGCGGTGACCATCATATTGTCACCCATCATGCCCCACACCATCACCGGGATCCCCACCAGCAGGGCGACAATCGCCTGCCAGCGGAAGCGCTTCATGGTGGCGATAGCCGTTTCCTGCTGGCGCTCGCGGCGTTCGACATCATCTTCGATGGCCTCTGCGCCGTAGCCCGCTTTCTCCACGGCCTGCACTAACTCTGCGGCGGAGGCACTGCCCATCACCAGCGCAGTACGCTCCGCAAGGTTTACCCGTGCCTGTGCGACGCCCGGTACCGCCTGTAAGGCATTTTGTACCCGGGAGACGCAGCTGGCGCAGCTCATACCGTTGATCAGCAGCTGTTGGCTGTCATCAATATCATCCGCTGCCGGAAGCTCAGGAGTGGCCGCTGTCAGTGCTTCCGACGGGGATGATGACTCTGCCAGCGGTTTAGCCTTTGGGTGGCTCAGCTCCGCCCCATAACCCGCTTGTTTAATGGTATCGATCAGCGCATCCGCGCTGGCGCTGCCGGTCACGGCGGCATGGTCGATAGTCACCTCAGCGCTTTCAACATCAGGACGCTGTTCCAGGCTTTCTTTAACGCGTTTGACACAGTGGCCGCAGGAGAGGCCGTCCAGCGTCAGGTCAATAGTGTGAGACATAACAAAACTCCCGTATAATGAACTGGTCAGTTGTTGACCGGAGTAACGCTTTTCGCTAACTGTTATGAAGGTTAAACCTTCCATCAAGGGGAAGGTCAAGGGGGAAATGTGAATATCAGTGACGTGGCAAAAAAAACCGGCTTAACCAGCAAAGCCATTCGCTTTTATGAAGAGAAAGGGCTGGTAACGCCGCCGTTGCGCAGTGAAAACGGTTACCGCAGCTACACGCAACGGCATCTTGATGAACTGACGTTACTGCGCCAGGCAAGGCAGGTGGGGTTTAACCTGGAAGAGTGCGGCGAGCTGGTAAACCTGTTTAACGATCCGAAGCGCCACAGTGCCGACGTGAAAAAACGCACGCTGGAAAAAGTGGCGGAGATCGAACGCCATATCATCGAATTACAGTCGATGCGTGAACAGCTGTTACAGCTGGCGGATTCCTGTCCGGGTGATGACAGCGCCGACTGCCCGATTATCGACAATCTTGCCGGCTGCTGCCACCGCAAAACCCACGCTTAACAGGCTTTTACCCGCAGGGTAATGCCTTCTACCGCAATGACCTCAACCCGTGTTCCGGCGCTGAGGTCGTCGTCGGCCACCACCGGCCACGAGCTGTCACCTACGCGCATATGCCCGCGCCCGTTCACCAGCGGGGTGTCGAGCGTAAAACGCTTGCCGACGATCTGCTGTCCGCGCTGGTTAAGGTGGGCATCCAGCGGTTTCTGTTCGCTTACCTGTCGGTTCAGCCAGCGCCACCACAGCCAGGCGGCCACCAGCGTCAGCACGGCAAACAGCGCCCCCTGCCACGCCCAGTCAAGCGGCAGAAGCCAGACGACCAGGCCGGTAATGACCGCGGCAACACCGCTCCACAGCAGGTAACCGTTGCCGCCCAGCATCTCGGCGGCCAGCAGTAAGCCACCGAGGCTTAGCCAGAACGCATGAGGATGTGCGACGATCAGTTCAATCATTTTTTACGCTCGTTTCCGCTGTCTTTAATCAGTTCGGCAATCCCTGCGATAGAGCCCATCAGGCTGCTGGCATCCAGCGGCATCATCACCACTTTGCTGTTGTTCGCGGAGCCGATCTCTTTCAGTGCATCGGTATATTTTTGCGCGACGAAGTAGTTCACGGCCTGGATATCACCGGCGGCAATCGCCTCGGATACCATCTGGGTCGCGCGGGCTTCCGCCTCTGCAGAACGTTCACGCGCTTCTGCCTGTAAGAATGCGGACTGACGATCGCCTTCCGCTTTCAGGATCTGCGACTGTTTTTCCCCTTCTGCTTTGAGGATTTCGGCCTGACGCACCCCCTCGGCTTCCAGAATATAGGCACGCTTGGTTCGCTCAGCCTTCATCTGGGCGTTCATGGAGGCGATCAGTTCTGCCGGCGGGCGCACGTCGCGGATCTCGATACGGGTGACTTTGATCCCCCACGGGTTCGTGGCCTCATCGACAATGTGCAGCAGGCGGGTATTGATGCTGTCGCGCTGGGAGAGCATCTCGTCCAGCTCCATCGAGCCAAGCACGGTACGGATGTTGGTCATCGTCAGGTTAACGATCGCCAGCTCCAGGTTGCTCACCTCATAGGCCGCTTTCGGCGCATCAATCACCTGAATAAAGCAGACGGCATCAATGGTAACGTTGGCGTTATCTTTGGAGATCACTTCCTGAGAAGGGATATCCAGCACCTGTTCCATCATGTTGATCTTGCGACCGATGCGGTCCATGAATGGGACAATCAGGCTCAAGCCAGGCTGTAGCGTGTTGGTATAGCGGCCGAAGCGCTCGACGGTCCACTGATAACCCTGAGGGACAATTTTGACGCCTGCGCCGACGATAACCAGCGCAACGAAGATAAGGACAGGAACAACGATGAGCATAAAAACCTCCTGTTTTGCATGCTATGGCAGAAATGAAATCACTTTTTGTTGATCCTAAGTATACGAGGAAAGTCGCTTTATTATCACTCATCGCCGTAAACTACTGCTCATTATTGGGATAAAGGCAGAAGATCACATGAAGGATAACAGCGCGGTATTAACCATCGAGGACGTGGGCTACCGCACAGGCGGTACCACCATTCTGAATAATGTCAGTTTTAGCCTCTTGCCGGGCGAGTTTCGACTGATTACCGGCCCCTCAGGCTGCGGGAAAAGTACGCTGCTTAAAATCATTGCGTCGCTGCTCACGCCAACGTCGGGAAAGATCTTCTTTGAGGGGAAGGATATTTCAACGCTTTCACCCGAGGCTTACCGCCAGCAGGTCTCTTATTCGGTGCAAACCCCGAGCCTGTTCGACAGCACGGTGTACGATAACCTGCTTTTCCCCTGGCAGATCCGACATAAGACGCCCGATCCTGAACGGTTTTCCGCCGACCTGGCACGCTTCAATCTGCCGCCGGACACCCTGACAAAGTCCGTTTCCGAACTGTCGGGCGGCGAAAAGCAGCGCGTCTCGCTGATCCGTAATCTGCAGTTCTTACCGAAGGTGTTACTGCTCGATGAGATCACCAGCGCGCTCGATGATGCCAACAAGCGCAACGTCAATGAAATCATTCATCGTTACGTCCGCGAGCAGAATATTGCCGTGCTGTGGGTGACGCATGACGCTAACGAAATTACCCATGCGGATGACGTACTGACGCTCCAGCCGCATGGCGGAAAAATGCAGGAGGCAAACCGTGGGTGAGCACAATATTACGAACGAATCTCTGGCGTTTTCGATGGTGCTGGTGCTGATCGCGATTGTCGTCAGCTACCGTGAAAAGCTGGGGCTGGAAAAGGACATTGTGTGGAGTATCTGCCGCGCGGTGATTCAACTCATTATTGTCGGCTATGTGCTGAAGTATATTTTCAACGTCAACCACGCGGTGCTGACGCTGCTGATGGTGTTGTTTATCTGCTTCAATGCGGCGTGGAACGCGCAAAAGCGCAGTAAATACATCGATAAGGCGTTTATCTCGTCGTTTATCGCCATTACCACCGGAACCGCATTAACGCTGGCGGTACTGGTGCTTTCCGGCTCAATTGAGTTTACGCCGATGCAGGTTATCCCTATCTCAGGGATGATTGCCGGGAACGCCATGGTGGCCGTCGGGCTGTGTTATAACAATCTCGGCCAGCGCTTCAGCAGTGAACAGCAGCAGCTACAGGAGAAATTAAGCCTGGGAGCGACGCCTAAAGTGGCCTCCGCGCGGCTGATTCGTGAGAGCATTCGCTCATCGCTGATCCCCACGGTAGATTCAGCCAAAACGGTCGGGCTGGTGAGCCTGCCGGGCATGATGTCGGGGCTGATTTTTGCCGGTATCGATCCGGTAAAAGCAATTAAGTATCAGATTATGGTGACGTTTATGCTGCTCTCAACGGCAAGCCTGTCCACCATCATTGCCTGTTACCTGACCTATCGGAAGTTTTACAACGCGCGCCATCAGCTGGTGGTGACGCAGTTGAAAAACGTGCGGTGATTATGCCGGGCGGCACTGCGTTTGCCCGGCCTACGATCCGCACTTTTCCAGGCCCGGTAAGCGAAGCGCCACCGGGCATTTTTTTGTTAGTAGAGCAACGCGTACAGCTGACGACGATACTTCGACGCCAGCGCATCGCCGGTGCCCAGCGCGGCCAGGATCTCCTGGAACATCTTGCGCGCCTGACCGTCTGCGGCAGCGAGGTCTTTTTGCAGATGGCTAAACAGCAGCTCAAGCGCTTCTTCGTTACGCCCCACCTGATGCAGCTGCAGCGCCAGCTGGCTTGCCAGAGCCGCATCGGCCGGGTTGTCAGCGACCTGCTGCTGCAGTTGCTGAATTTCCGGCGTATCTGCCGCCTGTTTCAGCAGTTCAATCTGCGCGACCAGCCCCTGATAACGGGTGTCCTGATCCTGCAGGGGAACCGTTTTGAGCACGGCTTCGGCGTCTTCTGAACGGTGCAGGGCAATCTGCGTTTCCGCCAGCAGCAGGCCAATCTGACTGTTCTGATTCGACAGCTGCCACGCGTCTTTAAGCAGCGGCAGCGCCTCGTCGTATTTGCCTTCCTGCATCAGCGCCATGGCTTCCTGCGCTTTCAGCTCTTCTTCGCGCGGGAGCACTTTATCCAGCAGGGCGCGAATGGCCTCTTCCGGCTGTGGCCCCTGGAAGCCATCAACAGGCTGACCGTTCTGGAACAGGTAGACGGTAGGTATGGCGCGCAAACCAAACTGAGACGCCACCATCGGCTCTGCGTCACAGTCCAGTTTGGCAAGAATGAACTGACCGTTGTACTGCGCGGCAAGGCTTTCCAGCACCGGCGTCAGCTGTAAACAGTGCTGGCTGCGTTCAGACCAGAAGTAGAACAGCACGGGTTTTGCCATCGACTGTTCGAGGATCTGTTGCAGGTTTGCTTCAGTAATATTGACGATATTCTGTACGGACATGCGGCCTTCTCTTTTATCGGTTTGTTATTTACATGGGGGTGAGCGCTGTCGCTTCAACTCAACCGTGTAAAATTTTGTCCATCATCCGGCCCGGTAGCAGACGTTTTAACCAGCCAACGGCATGAGTGACCAGCGTTACCGGGTAGCGCATTTTGGGATGTTCACTCTCAAAAGCATGGCGCACTTTGGCAACCACCGCTTCGGGCCCGAGCGTAAATCGTGCGGCAATGCCGGGGTTTTCGACCGGTTTATCCGCCTGCGTCTGGTTAACGTTTTCGGTAAAGCGGGTGCGGATCGGGCCGGGTTCAATCAGGCTGACCTTAATGCCGCTGTGACGTAACTCCATGCGCAGGGCGTCGGACCAGGCCTCCAGCGCATATTTGCTGGCGGCGTAGGCGCCGCGGCCGGGCGTTGATATCAGACCCATAACTGACGATGTCATCACGATACGCCCCTCGCCGTGCGGCAGCATGGCGGGGAGCAGACGCATGGTGAGCTGGTGGACACCAAAGAAGTTGGTTGAAAACTGCTTTTCCAGCGTTTCGCGCGAGAGCGTATCCAGCGGGCCATACACGCCGTAACCGGCATTATTAAAAAGCCCGTACAGACGATTGTCGGTCAGGGCTATCACCTCATCGGCGGCGCGTTCGACGCTTTCCGGGGAGTCCATATCCAGCAGCACGCCGGTAAAGCCCAGCCCGTTCATGCGTTCGACATCGTCGGGTTTGCGGCAGGCCGCCAGCACCCGAAATCCCTGACGCTTTAATTCGAGCGCGCTTTCAAGACCGATTCCGCTGGAACATCCTGTAATTAAGACCGATTTTTGCATAACTTTACCTGTCAGGATCTCCGCTTAATCAGGAGTCATGTTTAACTAAAGGAGCCAGCCGCGTTGCCATCCAGTCGGCAATAAACGGCTGCGCATCGCGATTGGGGTGGATCCCGTCGTCTTGCATCCACTGGGGTTTGAGATAGACCTCTTCCATGAAAAATGGCAGCAGCGGAATATCAAACTCTTTGGCAAGCTTAGGGTAGATCGCGCTAAAGGCTTCATTATACCGACGACCGTAGTTAGCGGGCAGGCGAATTTGCATCAGCAGCGGCTGGGCGTTTGCCGCCTTGATGTCCTGCAAAATGGTGCGCAGCGTCTGTTCCGTCTGCTGAGGCTGGAAACCGCGCAATCCATCGTTGCCGCCAAGCTCAACCAGCACCCAGCGCGGCTGATGCTGTTTGAGTAGCGCTGGCAGGCGCGACAGGCCCTGCTGCGAGGTATCGCCGCTGATGCTGCCGTTGATAACCGTCGTCTTGCTCTGCCATTTATCGTTGAGCAGAGCGGGCCAGGCTGCGCTGGCCGCCATGCGATAGCCCGCGCTCAGGCTGTCGCCGAGAATCAGTAACGTGTCCGCTGCCGCCGCGCGGAAGGTCATCAGAATCAAGAACAGGAAGGGCAAATGCCAGCGGAAAACAGTGTTGAAGTTCATCGTCTTAAGAAGTCCGTCGGTCAGGGGGAACACGAGCTTTCCATCCTTACTGGAGTTGAACTCGTTGTCAAACGCGCTGAAACCATCGCGCTGATTGGCGAATCCGGTTCCGGCAAGTCCACGCTGCTGGCGATTCTGGCCGGTCTGGACGACGGGAGCAGCGGCGAGGTTCATCTTGTCGGGCAGCCGCTGCACCAGCTTGATGAAGAGGGGCGTGCTGCGCTGCGTGCGCGCCACATCGGGTTTGTCTTTCAGTCTTTTATGCTGATCCCCACGCTGAACGCGCTGGAGAACGTCGAACTCCCGGCGCTGTTGCGCGGTGAAAAGAGTCGCGAAAGCCGCGCCCATGCGAAGGCGTTGCTGGAACAGCTCGGTCTGGGCAAGCGCCTCAGCCATCTTCCCGCACAGCTTTCCGGCGGGGAGCAACAGCGTGTGGCGCTGGCGCGCGCCTTTAATGGCCGTCCGGAAGTGCTGTTTGCTGATGAACCCACCGGCAACCTTGACCGTAAAACCGGCGACAAAATCGCGGATCTGTTGTTCTCGCTTAACCGTGAACACGGAACCACGCTGATCCTCGTGACCCACGATCCGCAGCTGGCCGCCCGCTGCGACCGGCGTCTGCGGCTGGTCAACGGTACGCTTCAGGAGGAAGCATGATTGCCCGCTGGTTCTGGCGCGAGTGGCGCTCGCCCTCGCTGCTGATTGTCTGGCTGGCGTTAAGCCTGGCGGTGGCCTGCGTGCTGGCGCTCGGCAGCGTCAGCGACCGTATGGAAAAAGGGCTCAGCCAGCAGAGCCGGGAATTTATGGCCGGGGACCGGGCGCTGCAAAGCTCGCGTCCTGTTCCGCCGGGCTGGATTGAGGAAGCGCACAAAGCAGGGTTGAAGGTGGGAGAGCAAATCACCTTCCAGACCATGACCTTTGCGGGGGACACGCCGCAGCTCGCCAGCGTGAAAGCCGTGGATGATGTCTACCCGATGTACGGTGACTTACAAACCAGTCCGCCGGGGTTAAAACCAACGCCCGGCACGGTGCTGCTGGCATCGCGTTTAATGGCGCTTCTGAACCTGAAAGCCGGTGACAGTATTGACGTGGGCGATGCCACGCTGAAAATTGCCGGGGAGGTGGTGCAGGAGCCCGACTCCGGCTTTAACCCCTTCCAGCTTGCGCCACGCCTGCTGATGAACACGGCGGATGTTCCGGCAACCCATGCTGTCCAGCCGGGCAGCCGCGTCACCTGGCGCTACAAGTTTGGCGGCACGCCAGCCCAGCTTGATGGGTATGAAAAATGGCTGCTCCCGCAGCTTAAACCGGAGCACCGCTGGTACGGGCTGGAGCAGGACGAGGGGGCGCTCGGTAAATCTCTGGAGCGCTCTCAGCAGTTCCTGCTGCTTTCGGCGCTCTTAACCCTGCTGCTGGCGGTAGCGGCAGTGGCGGTGGCGATGGGGCATTACTGCCGCAGCCGCTACGATCGGGTGGCGATCCTTAAAACCCTCGGCGCGGGACGGCCGCAGCTGCGCAAGCTGATCGTCGGCCAGTGGCTAATGCTGCTGGTTTTGTCAGTGTTCACTGGCGGAATCATAGGGCTGCTGTTTGAAAAACTGCTGATGGTGATGTTAAAACCGGTGCTTCCGTCCGCATTGCCACCCGCCAGCTTCTGGCCGTGGCTGTGGGCGATTGGCGCGATGGTCGTGATCTCGGTGCTGGTGGGGCTGCGGCCCTACCGGCTGCTGCTCGCGACGCAGCCGCTGCGCGTGCTGCGTAATGATGTGGTGGCGAACGTCTGGCCGCTGAAGTTCTACCTTCCGGTGATTATTGCGGTCGCGGTGGGGCTGCTGGCCTGGCTGATGGGCGGCAGCACGCTGCTGTGGGCGGTGCTGGCCGGTGCGGTTGTGCTGGCGCTGCTGTGCGGCGTACTGGGCTGGATACTGCTCAACGTTCTGAAGAGGCTGACGGTGAAATCGCTGCCCGTGCGCCTGGCCGTTAATCGTCTGCTGCATCAGCCCTGGTCTACGCTCAGCCAGCTGTCGGCGTTTTCACTGTCGTTTATGCTGCTGGCCCTGTTGCTGGTGCTGCGGGGCGATCTGCTGGATCGCTGGCAGCAGCAGCTTCCCCCGGAAAGTCCGAACTATTTTCTGATCAATATCGCGCCTGAGCAGGTTACGCCGCTGAAGGGTTTCCTCTCTGAGCATCATATTGTCCCGGAGTCGTTTTATCCGATTGTTCGCGCCCGTCTGACGCAAATCAACGGGCAGTCGACGGAGGGGAACAAGGACGAGTCGCTGAACCGCGAACTTAACCTGACATGGCAGGAGAAACGGCCCGACCATAACCCGATCGCGGCAGGCACCTGGCCGCCGAAAGCGGGGGAGGTATCAATGGAGGAAGGGCTGGCGGTGCGCCTGAACGTGAAGCTCGGGGACAGCGTGACCTTCACCGGCGATACCCAGGACTTTACCGCCAAAGTCACCAGCCTGCGAAAGGTGGACTGGGAAAGTCTGCGGCCCAACTTCTTCTTTATCTTCCCGCCGGGGGCGCTGGATGGACAGCCGCAAAGCTGGCTGACCAGCTTCCGCTGGGAAAATGGCAACGGCATGCTGACGCAGCTTAATCGGGAATTCCCGACGGTCAGCCTGCTGGATATTGGGGCGATCCTGAAGCAGGTGGGACAGGTGCTGGAGCAGGTGAGCCGCGCGCTGGAGGTCATGGTGGTGCTGGTGACCATCTGCGGCGTGCTGTTGCTGCTGGCCCAGGTGCAGGTGGGCATGCGTCAGCGCCATCAGGAGCTGGTGGTCTACCGCACGCTGGGGGCCGGGAAGCGGTTGCTGCGGATGACGCTCTGGAGCGAGTTTGCGCTGCTGGGGCTGGTGGCCGGTCTGGTGGCCGCGATTGGCGCCGAGACGGCGCTGGCGGTGTTGCAGACACGTGTCTTCGACTTCCCGTGGGAGCCTGACTGGCGTCTCTGGCTGATTCTGCCTCTCTGCGGCGCGGTGCTGCTCTCCCTCTGCGGGGGCTGGCTCGGAACGCGCCTGTTAAGGGGCAAAGCGCTGTTCCGGCAGTTTATGGGGTAATCCAGCTCCGTGATAATTGCACGCCGGTTTTTATGCCGGTGTGCAATATTTTAAAAGCACAAAGTGATAATACCCACGTATTTAGTAGCACAAAACATTAAAAACCCGTCCACACGGCCCGATTATTTCCAGTTAATATTCACCCGCTAAATATTTAGCAGCGTGTCTATTAAGGAAAAATAATGACTATAAAAAAATCAGCGCTGGCGGTAACGATTGGCGCGGCAGTGGCATTAACGACCTTCGCTTCTCAGGCGGAAATCACCGTTCTTAAACAGGATCCGCAGGCGGGTAACCCGCTGAGCCGTCTGAACTTTACCGTTGGCGGCAGCATTCGTCCTCAGTTCCAGAACATGACCGGCGACGACGGTAAAAACAGCTACAAACGTAACGGTTTTGACGGCGGTACCCGTTTCCGTTTCGCGGCTGATTACTACCTGTTTGATGATATTAGCTGGATAAGCTACTACGAACTGGGTGTGAACATCCCTGCCCAGTTTAACTGGGATCATCACTATGCAGACGGCGCACACGATACCACTCGCCGTATGCTCTACACCGGCCTGAAGAGCGATACCTGGGGTACGCTGACCTTCGGTCAACAGAACAGCGTTTACTATGATGTGGTGGGCGCGAAAACCGATATCTGGGACTACGACATGATTGCTCAGGCACCAGGTAACGGGATCAACGGCGACTACGACGGTTCTTACCGTTCACGCCAGATGCTGAAATACAAGAAAACCGTGGGTGATGCCGACATCTATGCATCTTACCTGTTTGAAGACAGCGAATACCTGCCGGGTAACGGCCTGCGCTATAAGCGTAAAGGCGGCGGTTCACTGGGCCTGGATTACCACCTGACCACCGACCTGACCTGGGGCGCAGCGTGGAACTACACCCGTGCGGACATGCGTAACCCGGACAACGGCGACAGCAAAACCTACGACCAGAACATCCTCGGTACCGCGCTGAGCTGGACGCCGGACAACTGGACCTTCTCCGCAGGCGGCGGCTGGTATCAGAACTTCCTGACCACCAAAAAAGTGTCTGTTAACGACTACTTTGCGGGCGACGCGTGGGGTATTGAATACTTCGCAGGGTATAAATTCCCGATCGGCCAGTATGCGGTGAAATCCATCCAGCCTTACTTCATGGGCGACCGCATTGAATATGTGAATGGCCGTAACTACCAGCGCATCGACAATGGCGTGGGTATCAGCTTCCAGCTGGATTACGGTTTCCGCGTGGATTACGAACACGTGTTCACCTCCAGCACCGACAACCTGGGCGACATGAACCTGGTGCGTCTGCGTTACGACTTCTAAGTCGTCTGTTCCCCGGTGGCGCTGCGCTTACCGGGGCTACAAAAGCACGCGTAGGCCGGGTAAGGCGTAGCCGCCACCCGGCTTTTTTCAGCGATTCAACCAGCCCGCAACCTCTGCGAACGTGCCGCGATAAATAATCTTCTCCGCTTTCTTCTCAAGCTGATAGCCGTACATCGGGTCGTAATACTCCTTCAGAAGCGGCACAAGCCAGCTAAAGTGCGCCTCGGTATTGCCAGAGCGTTGTTGCTCAATAAGTGCAGAATCCAGCAGCGCTGTAAATTCCGCAAAGCGCTGTAGCCCCAGGCGGCGGCGAATGGCGAACAGTCCGTGGTGCAGATACGCGCTGTACTCTTTCCAGCCGGCCTCTTCACCATAAGCCGCAGAAAAATCCGCCCACATGTGGTCGAAGTACTCTTCGCGCAGACGCTCAAGACGAATATCAAACGGATCCTCGACAACCGCGATGGGCGCTTCATTCATGCGGTCGCGCAGGCACTCCGGCAGGTGGTTGGAGCCAATCATTCGACCTTCATCTTCCAGCACCCAGCGCGCGGCATCTTTTTTTAACAGCTCGACGGCAAGGTGATTTTCAAAGCTGGCCTGGGACAGTTGCGGAGTGAGCGTGCGGCCAAAGGACGAACCGCGGTGGTGCGCCAGCCCTTCCAGATCGATACCCTGCGCATGCTGCTTCACCAGCAGGGTTTTCCCGTTTCCGGTACAGCCGCCGATAAGCACCATCGGCTTTTGCGACTGCTCAATCGTCACCTGAATCGCCGTCTGGCGCAGGGCTTTATAGCCGCCGCGGATCAGCGGGTAATCGACACCGGCCTCTTTCAGCCAGGCCTGTGAGATATGTGAACGCTGGCCCCCGCGCGCGCAGCAGAGATAACCTTCAGGGTGAGCAAGGCTGGCTTCACGCCAGGCGTTAATGCGCGCCTCACGCGTCTCGCCGTTGACCAGACTATGGCCGAGCGCCAGTGCGGCCTCGGGGCCCTGACGTTTATAGCATGTGCCCACGGCGGCGCGTTCGTCGTCGTTCATCAGCGGCAGGTTAAGGGCGGCGGGCATCGCGCCCTGAGCAAATTCTATCGGCGCGCGAACGTCGATTAAAGGGGTATCAGACGCGAGGATCGCGCGATAGTCCGTTCCATCGTTCATGGGTATTCCAGAAATAAAACCAGCAATGGCGGGGATTTTACGCGCGAGAGGAGAGGCCGGGGAAGGGGAAGATCAACTCCCCGGCACTTATCGCTTATTTAAGCTTTGACTGAGCCCAGACAATGCCGCTCGCGTATTCCGGCGGCAGGAGAGGGATCATGGCTTCCAGGGTGGCGCTCAGGCGGCCCGTGTCGCTGTCGTTCAGGTTCAGGTGACCCACTTTACGACCCTGGCGGACCTCTTTGTCATACCAGTGCAGATGCACCAGCGGCAGCTTGAGCCAGTCGTAGTTCAGATCGGTCCCGATCAGGTTGATCATTACCGACGGGCTGTTCACGACCGGCTGCGGCAGTGGCAAATCGGTGATGGCACGCAGGTGGAGCTCGAACTGGCTGATGGAGGCACCGTTTTGCGTCCAGTGGCCGCTGTTATGCACGCGCGGCGCCAGCTCGTTGATCAGCAGGCCGGATGGGGTAACAAAACACTCCATCGCCATCACGCCCACGTAACCCAGCTCGTGCATTATGGCTGAGAGCATGTCTTCCGCCTGCGCCTGCTGGTCGGCGTTTGCCTGAGGGAAGGCGACGCTAGTGCGCAGAATGCCGTCCTGATGCAGGTTATGCGTCAGCGGATAAAAGACGGTGTGTCCGTCATGCCCGCGTGCGCCAACCAGGGACACTTCGCCGCTAAAGTTGATGCCCTGCTCAACGATACACTCGCCGTAGCAGTCGTCCGGCAGCTCCGCGGTTTCGTGCGCACGCAGACGCCACTGGCCGCGGCCGTCGTAGCCGCCGACGCGGCGCTTCACGATCGCCAGCTCGCCCAGCATCGCGAACACGTCATTCCACTCGCCTTTATCGGACAACAGCTGCCACGGCGCGGTCGCCAGACCGAGCTTGTCGAACAGCTGCTTTTGCGTCAGACGGTCGGCAATGATCGGAAACACGTCGCGGTTAACGAAGGCGTTATGGCGGGCCAGCTCGCGGGTCAGCGCGGTTTCCGGCCAGCGTTCGATCTCGGCGGTGATCACGCTCTGGTGGAACGGTACCGCTTCCGGTTCGGCATCCAGCCCGACAGGCCAGACGGCAATACCCAGCGGTTCACCGGCCTGGCGCAGCATGCGGCCTAACTGGCCGTTACCGAGGACGCAAACCTGCTTCATGCCGCACCCCGCGGGTCTGGATTATCCAGCACCTCATCGGTCTGGGCTTTACGCCACTCCGCCAGACGCTGGTGTAATGCTTTATCGTGCGTCGCAAGAATTTGCGCCGCCAGCAGGGCGGCATTAGCCGCACCCGCTTTACCAATCGCCAGCGTGCCGACAGGGATACCGCGCGGCATCTGGACGATGGAGTAGAGGCTATCCACACCGCTTAACGCGGCGCTTTGGACCGGGACACCGAGAACCGGTACCAGGGTTTTAGCGGCAATCATGCCGGGCAGATGTGCTGCGCCGCCCGCACCGGCAATGATCACCTCATAGCCATTCTCTTCGGCGCTTTCGGCGAAGCTGAACAGTTTGTCCGGTGTACGGTGCGCGGAGACCACTTCAACGTGGTGCGGAACATTCAGGATTTCAAATATTTCGGCGGCGAACTGCATGGTAGCCCAGTCGCTTTTGGACCCCATCACGATGGCGACACGCGCCGGATTATTGCGGGAAGACATGCGTCTTAAAACTCCTGTGGTGCGAAACACACTGCTTTCGAGGGCACAGAGAATAGCATGTTATGCGGGCAAGGAAAACGGTTGCGCGGTTAAATCTTGAGTCGTTGTAGGCCGTAAGGCATAACAAAACAGACCGCATCTGGCGGTCTGTTTTCGTCGATGGGCAATCATTATTTAGTCAGTTCTGCCGTCATGTGTACGCGGTTGTTGAACTGGGCGCTCGTGATTTTGTAAGACGCGCCTTGTTCAGCAGCCTGCGCGGCAATTTTCGCTTCTGCACGGTCAAGGGTAGAGGCGGTTGCACTCACGCTTTGAGCGAAAGAACCGAAAGAAACCAGGGAAAGAGCGGCAACTGCAACGAAAGTTTTGATGGATTTCATAGTCGTATTCCTTAAGTATTTTATCTGTGATAGGGCGTGTTGCCCTGATGTGATAAATAATAGGCCGACCACGGGCTGATTAAAATCGAAACAATTTGCCGATATTGTTCAAAAAAATAGAATGATAGTGTGAGGGTTAAAACGGAAACGCAATCAGCTCAACACCCTCAGGCGTCACTTTGACCATGGAACCTTCGCTGTGCCAGGCACCCAGTACGACACGATGGGCCGGTTCGCCGTTGGCAAGAAGGGAATGAACGTCAGGGCGGTGGGTATGACCGTGGATTAACCACTGAACCCCATGTTTTTCCATTACGCTCACTACGGCCTGCGGATTGACGTCCATGATGGTCATGGATTTACTGCTGTTAGCGGCTTTACTGCCCGCACGCATTCTGGCTGCGATGCGTTTACGGATAAAGAGCGGCAGGGCAAGAAACAGCGTCTGGATCCAGGGGGTGTGAACTTTGGCGCGAAACGCCTGATAGCCGGTATCGTCCGTGCAGAGCGTATCGCCGTGCATAATCAGCAGCCTGCGGCCATAGAGGTCGAGCACCTGTTCTTCCGGCAGCAGCGTCATGCCGCTTTCGCGGGCGTAGCGCTTGCCGAGCAGAAAATCACGGTTGCCGTGAATGAAATAGCAGGGGACTCCGGAATCAACCAGCGCCTTAATGGCGGAGGCGATTTCACGATGCAGCGGGTCAGGATCATCGTCGCCAATCCAGGCTTCAAACAGGTCGCCCAGGATGTACAGCGCATCGGCGCTTTTCGCTTCACCGCGTAAAAAACGCAGAAAACCGGCGGTGATCGCCGGTTCTTCTGTTTGCAGATGCAGATCCGCAATAAAGAGTGTCGCCACGAATTACTCGCTGACGGTCACGCTTGTAATCACAACGTCTTCTTTAGGAACGTCCTGGTGCATGCCGCTGCGGCCAGTAGAGACGGCTTTGATCTTATCGACCACGTCCATACCTTCAACCACTTCTGCGAACACGCAGTAGCCCCAACCCTGCAGGCTTTCGCCGGAGAAGTTCAGGAAGTCGTTATCAGCCACGTTGATGAAGAACTGCGCCGTCGCGGAGTGAGGCGCCTGGGTACGGGCCATTGCCAGCGTGCCACGGGTGTTTTTCAGGCCGTTGTTGGCTTCGTTTTTGATCGCTTCTTTCGTCGCTTTCTGCTTCATACCCGGTTCAAAACCGCCACCCTGGATCATAAAGCCGTTGATCACGCGGTGGAAAATGGTGTTGTCGTAGAAACCTTCGCGGCAGTAGTCCAGGAAGTTTTTAACTGTTTCAGGCGCTTTGTCATCAAAGGTTTTGATTACGATATCGCCATGATTAGTGTGGAAAGTAACCATTTTTGCATCCTGTTCCGTTATTGTGGTACGTCGACCCGCGTTCGGGTCACATATAGGGGCTTGTTATAGCATAACCACAGGACGCGATCACCTTGCATTGTGTGCTGATCCTATTCCGAATTATAGGTATTATAGGGAACAAACAACCCACACACGTGTTTACATGGAATCTTCGATGTTAAAAATCTTTAATACAATGACGCGCCAAAAAGAGGAATTTAAACCTATTCATGCCGGGGAAGTCGGCATGTACGTGTGTGGTATTACCGTTTACGATCTCTGTCACATCGGCCATGGGCGCACCTTCGTTGCCTTCGACGTGGTGTCACGTTACCTGCGTTTTTTAGGCTACAGCCTGAAGTACGTCCGCAATATCACCGACATCGACGACAAAATCATCAAACGCGCGAATGAAAACGGCGAGAGTTTTGTTGCGCTGGTGGATCGCATGATTGTCGAGATGCACAAAGATTTCGACGCTTTAAACATTCAGCGTCCGGACAGCGAGCCGCGTGCAACTCACCATATTCACGAAATCATTGAGATCACCGAGAAGCTGATCGCACGCGGTCACGCCTATGTGGCGGATAACGGCGACGTGATGTTCTCCGTGCCAACGGACCCGACCTACGGTGCGCTTTCCCGTCAGGATCTGGATCAGCTGCAGGCTGGGGCCCGCGTGGACGTGGTCGACGTGAAGCGTAATCCGATGGACTTCGTGCTGTGGAAGATGTCCAAAGAGGGTGAGCCAAGCTGGCCATCTCCCTGGGGTGAAGGGCGTCCGGGCTGGCACATTGAATGTTCCGCGATGAACTGCAAACAGCTGGGCAAACACTTCGACATTCACGGCGGCGGTTCGGATCTGATGTTCCCGCACCACGAAAACGAAATTGCGCAGTCCACCTGTGCCCACGGCGGCGAGTACGTGAACTACTGGATGCACTCCGGAATGGTGATGGTTGACCGCGAGAAGATGTCAAAATCGCTGGGCAACTTCTTTACCGTGCGCGACGTGCTCAAGTATTACGATGCGGAAACCGTGCGTTACTTCCTGATGTCCGGCCACTATCGCAGCCAGCTGAACTACAGCGAAGAGAACCTGAAGCAGGCGCGTTCGGCGCTGGAACGTCTGTATACCGCGCTGCGCGGTACCGACAAGTCTGTTCCTGCCGCAGGCGGCGACGCCTTCGAAGCCCGCTTTGTTGAGGTGATGAACGACGACTTCAATACTCCGGAAGCCTACTCTGTGCTGTTCGATATGGCGCGCGAAGTGAACCGTCTGAAGTCAGAAGATATGGCGGCGGCGAATGCGCTGGCCTCTCATCTGCGTAAGCTCTCTTCCGTGCTCGGCCTGCTGGAGCAGGAGCCAGACGCCTTCCTGCAGAGCGGTGCGCAGGCGGACGACGGCGAAGTGGCGGAAATTGAAGCCTTGATCAAGGCACGTCTGGAAGCGCGTCAGGCGAAAGACTGGGCGGCGGCAGATGCGGCGCGTAACCGTCTGACCGAGATGGGGATTATTCTGGAAGACGGCCCGCAGGGCACCACCTGGCGTCGTAAGTAATTTTCCCCTTACCCTAACCCTCTCCCACAGGGAGAGGGAATTGTTAGGTTTTCTCCCTCTCCCTGTGGGAGAGGGCCGGGGTGAGGGCATCAGCGCGCACGTTTTCTCCACCACAGCAACCCCATCAGCACCACTCCCGGCAGCCAGACCCACAGCAACTCTGAAATGATCACCTGATGTCCGTACGGCGTGGTATAGCGCGACAGGGCAAACGGCGCGACTTTTATCACCTGCCACGGGGCAAAGAAGCGTTCATCTGACCACGGCCACAGCCAGCCGACCCCTTTTCCGCCGGTCGTCACGGAATCCAGCAGGCTGTGAGACAGCAGTGACACGGTCAAAAAAAGCCAGCAGCGCGTCAGAGGAGTTTTGAACCATCGTCGGCCAATCAGCACGCAAAGTATCGGCACCACAAAGGCAAACAGCAGGGAATGGGTAAAGCCGCGATGGCCGAAAACATTGCCGTAAGCGACGCCGAACTTAAACGCCAGCACGTCGGCGTCCGGCAGCATGGCGAGGACAATTCCGGCAAATAACAGGCGGGGAGGGATGACTTTACTTCCCAGGCCTAAGCCCAGGCAAAGGGGAACAGCTGCGTGAGTGATAACGGTAGGCATTGCATTTATCCATGGCAAATCATGGAAATATAGCAGGGTAATGGCGGAAAATACGCTGTGCTATATTCTGATTTTACGCCGACTCGCGTGCGATAAGCTGCCCGGAGAGGGTGATGCGTTGCGTTTGCAGATCTGGCTCTTTCAGCTTACGGATAATCAGCCCTGCCGCCTGACGCCCGGTTTCATCGCTTGCTGAGGAGACATAGGTCAACGACGGTGAGGTAAGGTTAACGTGAAGCATATCTTCAAAACCGACCAGCGCGACCTGCTGCGTAAGGAACACATCTTTACCCACCGTACGCCCCACCTGGTGAATGCCTGAGATGGAGCCGAGCATGGCATCCGGGGAGTGGCAGAGCAGGGCGGTGATGGTGTTGTTCTTCTCAAGCAACTGGCGCGTTGCCATCGCCGCCGCCTGGGTATCATCGGGGCAGGCGGGAGAATATTCGTCACGCCAGACCAGCCCGCTTTGCGTCATGGCACTGCGAAAACCGAGCAGGCGTTGCTCGCGGAGAAGACAGCCGTCGCGCCCGCCAATGTAGGCAATATTGCGATGTCCGCGCTCGATAAGATAGCGCGCGGCCAGGTTCGCGGCCTGGCGGTTATCGCGCATGACCAGGTTACATTTTTCATCCAGCAACGACTGGGAAACGACCACCAACGGCAGCGGGCAGTGGCGAATGTGTTCCGGCAGCGTTGCGGTGCGGGTGTCGGACGCCAGATAGATGACACCCGCCACGCCCTGCTGCTTAAACGAGAGCAGGGTGCGTTCAAGATGCTCACGGTCATTCAGTGGCTGACCGAGAAACACCATATAGCCTTGCTTCTCCAGCTCCTGAACAATGCTCGCCATCACCTTGATGGAAAAGCTGTCGCTGAAGTCCCGCAGGATCAGGCCAATTAAATTAGAGGTGTTGGCGCGAAGGTTGGCAGCGGCGACGTTATGAACATAGCCCAGCGTCGTGATGGCGGCGTTGACCTTCCCGATCGTTGCCTCTGAGATTTTCCCTTTCTGGCGCAGCACCAGCGAAACGGTTGAGACCGAGACGCCCGCGTGCTTTGCGACATCAATAATGCTGACTTTCTTCAAAACCGCTCCCTGAAATTAACCGATTATCAGCCAGATAAAGTAATGCGTCCCCCAGCGTACAGGAGACGCATCACGCCGGCATCTTATTATTTGCCAATCATGGTGGACATGGTCTGGGCGATAAACTGTGCTCTGGCACCGAAAATCACCTGAATACCGTTGTCGCCAACGAAGACTACGCCGCGGGCGCCGAGTCCGTTCAGGCCGTCTTTATCCACTGCCTCGCTTTTCGCCACTTCCAGACGCAGGCGGGTAATGCAGGAGCCAACGGAATCAATATTCTGCGCGCCGCCCAGCAGGCTGATAATCTCTGTGGCAAGTTCGGAATCGGACTTGTCATTTGCATTGGCAGTGACATCGGTACGACCCGGGGTTTTGACGTCGAAGCGACGGATCACGAAGCGGAACGTAAAGTAGTAAATCAGCCCCATTGGAATGCCGATGATAATGGCATTCAGGAAGTTGGTCTTGTAACCGTTAAAGGACGGCAGGATCCCAAACGACAGGTAGTCGATAAAGCCCGCCGAGAACGATTTGGCGATATGCGCATGCAACAGGTACATGGTCATGTAGGCCAGGCCCGCCATGATGGCATTAAAGACGTAGAGAATCGGCGCCACGAAGATAAAGGTAAACTCTACCGGTTCGGTGATCCCCGTCAGGAAGCAGGTGAGCGCTGCCGAGAACAGAATACCGGCCGCAATCTTTTTGTTTTTCGTGTGGGCTTCGTGATACATCGCCAGGCACGCCGCAGGCAGCGCGAACAGCATCAGCGGGAATTCACCCTGCATGAATTTACCGGCGTTCTGGTAGGTGTCGCTGCTGAAGGATTTCACCCCTTCTTCCAGCATCTTGAACCAGATGGTCTGGTCGCCATGAATCACCTGGCCTGCCTGAGTTGTGTAATCCCCAAACGAATACCAGAACGACGGATACCAGATATGGTGCAGACCGAGGGGGATTAGCGCACGCTCCACCAGGCCGAAGATAAAGGTCGAGGCCGCCTGGTTATCGCCGTTAACAATCACCGAGAGTGCGTCGATACCGGCCTGAATATGCTGCCAGACGTACGGCAGCAACAGCCCCATCAGGAACGAGAGGAACGCGGTGGCAATCGCCACGAAGCGCTTACCGGAGAAGAAGCCAAGGAACTCCGGCAGCTGCATGGTGTGGAAGCGGTTAAAACACCAGGCCGCAAGGATACCGCAGATCAGGCCGCCGAAGACGCCCATCTGCAGCGTGGGTATGCCGACCACCATGGCGTATTTCCCGCCCTGCGAGGCCATTTCCGGCGTGATGCTCAGCACGGTGCTGATGGTGATGTTGGTGACAAACACCGAGACCGCCGCAGAGAGCGCCGCAATACCGGACTCTGACGCCAGGCCCACGGCGGAGCCAATGGCGAACAGCATCGGCAGGTTGTCAAAAATCACCCCGCCCGCGTTCATCATCAGCGGCAGATGGAACTTGTCGCCGAAGGCCAGCAGCAGGCCCGCAGCGGGAAGCAGTGAAATTGGCAGCATTAAGGCGCGACCAATCATCGATAACTTAGACAGCGATTTAACAAACCCTGATATCAGACCCATGCTGATTTCCCCCGAGTAGCGCTTTTTTTGGCGCTGTTATTGTAAGTAGAACGTTTTAGTAGAACGTTCTACTTATCGTGGAGAAAGCCTGAAAAACGCGCAACTGAATTCTCACCTTTCAACAGATGAAATAGTGATTATTTGAAGTTGATCGATAATTAACCGTGATGATTGTGGGGGGATGGTGAGAGAAATTGCCGGGTGCGGCTTCGCCTTACCCGGCCTACAAATGGAGACAGTACGTAGGCCCGGTAAGCGCAGCGCCACCGGGCATCAGACGGCTCAGGCCGTAACCGTCACGCTCTGTCCTTCAAAACTCACGGTCTGGCCCGCGACAATTTTGCAGCGCTTGCGGGTTTCCACCGCGCCGTCGACTTTTACCAGTCCATCGGCAATGGCGATTTTGGCCTGCGCGCCGCTTTCGCTCCAGCCTTCCAGCTTCAGCAGATCGCACAGCTCTACGTGCGGGTGTTTACCTAATGAAAATGTCGCCATCTTACGCGTCCTCTACGTCGTGATACTCTTCGCATGCCTGCAACGTATTCTGAATCAGTGTTGCTACGGTCATTGGGCCTACGCCGCCCGGTACTGGCGTGATGTAAGAGGCGCGTGCCGCCGCATCTTCATATACCACGTCGCCGACCACTTTGCCGTTTTCCAGACGGTTAATACCGACGTCCACGACAATTGCGCCTTCTTTGATCCACTCTCCAGGAATAAAGCCCGGCTTGCCAACCGCCACGATCAGCAGATCGGCGTTCTCGACGTGGTGTCGCAGGTTTTTGGTGAAGCGGTGGGTCACGGTGGTCGTGCAGCCAGCCAGCAGCAGCTCCATGCTCATCGGGCGGCCCACGATGTTGGACGCACCGATGACAACGGCGTTAAGACCGTAAGTGTCGATGTTATAGCGCTCCAGCAGCGTCACGATACCTCGCGGGGTGCATGGGCGCAGACGCGGCGCGCGCTGGCACAGACGACCCACGTTGTACGGATGGAAACCGTCAACGTCTTTATCCGGAGCGATACGCTCCAGCACCTTCACGTTGTCGATGCCTGCTGGCAGCGGCAATTGAACCAGAATACCGTCGATCTCTTTATCGGCGTTCAGGGTGTCAATCAGTTCCAGCAGTTCCGCTTCGCTGGTGGTTTCAGGCAAATCGTAAGAGCGGGAGACGAACCCCACCTCTTCACACGCTTTGCGCTTGCTACCGACATAAATCTGCGATGCCGGGTTGCTACCAACCAGCACAACGGCGAGCCCGGGAGCGCGTTTTCCGGCAACTTTACGTGCCTTCACTTTTTCCGCGACCTCAGAGCGCACCTGCTGCGCAATCGTTTTACCGTCAATTATCTTTGCTGCCATCAGAGAGATGATTCCGTCTGTAACGTTTGAAAGGGGGGATTGCCTGTATTTTGTCAGAAGCGAGCGCCGCTGTCAGTCACCCTTTACGCGTTTTTATCAGCGAGACGCAAAAACCCTTCTTAGTGGGTGGTCAATTTCTTAGGCAGTATTAGGATGTGACCTGGCGAAATGGCAGCGTTTTGACATATTTAAAAACCTATTCCTGCGCTACTTTGTCTCCTCCGAAATAAGCTTTCAATTAATCAATTGAACGTATTTCTTATTCCCGATTTTCGCGGGAAGGGTTATTTACATTTTAAAGGAATAGACATGAAACTCAGCAACATTGCTTCTACTGTTATTGCTACACTGGCCCTGGTCGCGGGTGCCGCTCATGCTGAAGATCCAGCCACGCCGGTAACCGTAAATGGCGGTACCGTGCATTTTAAAGGTGAACTGGTTAATGCTGCTTGTTCAGTAAATACTGATTCTTCCGAGCAGACCGTTAATCTCGGTCAGTATCGTACCGCGAAATTCACCAAAGTGGGCGACACCACCTCTAATATTCCATTCAACATTGAGCTGAATGACTGCGATCCGCTGGTCGCTAAAACCGCTGCGGTTGCCTTCACCGGTCAGATCGACCCAACCGACAAAACCCTGCTGGCCGTGACGTCCGGTAACAACGACAACACCGCAAAAGGCGTGGGTATCGAGATCCTCGACAGCAAATCCAGCGTGCTGACCCCAGACGGTGCGACCTTCTCTGCCGCTCAGACGCTGATTGAAGGGACTAACACCCTGAAATTCACCGCGCGTTATAAATCAACGGCTGCGACCACCGAGCCAGGCCAGGCGAACGCTGACGCCACCTTCGTAATGAAATACGAATAATTCCCTCGCACAAGGATGTTCAGGCCTCAGGGATGAGGCCGTCATACGCAAATGCCAGGAATGAAGGATGACAAGGACTGGAACACTACTGCTGTTAACCCTTGCGATGGCTGGCCCGGCATCGGCACATACCGTGGTGATCGACGGTGGCAAAGTGCATCTTCGCGGGGAGCTGGTAAACGGCGGCTGCGCCGTGGCGCCCGACAGCCAGAATATGCGCATCGACATGGGGCAGTACCGAACCAATTCATTTTCCGGTGTGGGCAGTTTCTCAACGGTTAACGTGCCCTTCACCGTGCGACTGCTGGATTGCAGCGTGGATGTCTCGCGCACCGTAGGGATCCAGTTTCAGGGTGTTACACCAGAGGAAGATCCGCAGGTTTTTCTGGCGACATCGCGGCCAGGCGAAACACCTGTCAGCAGCGGCGTGGGACTGGCGCTTTTTGATGAACAGCAGCGTCAGATTATCCCAAATGCAACGGCCGTCAGCTGGTTGCCGGTGAATACCAGCGAGCTCGCATTTCATTTTAGCGCCCGCTATCGCGCTATTTCCGAACACCTCGTGCCAGGCAATATTCAGTCGGATGTCTGGTTTACGTTGATTTATCCATAACACCTGCGAACACATTATTAAAGGTACGGTTTTGATGAATATGCAAATTAAACCAGGACTGATGTTATCGTTTATTTTAATGATGGTTTCTACTTGCGCGAATGCTTCCGGCGGTATTGCGCTGGGGGCCACACGCGTTATTTACCCGGCTGATGCAAAGCAAACGTCGCTGGCGATCACCAACAGCAATAAACAAGAACGCTATTTAATTAACGCGTGGATCGAAAATGCAAACGGGCAGAAGGAGAAAACCTTTGCCGTCACGCCGCCGCTGTTTGTTAGCGAGCCGGACAGTGAAAACACGCTGCGTATTATTTACGCCGGGCCAGCGCTGCCCGCCGATCGCGAGTCGCTCTTTTACATGAACGTGAAGGCGATCCCGTCAGTGAACAAAGCAAAAACAGAAAACAATAACGTGCTGCAGCTGGCGATCCTTTCGCGTATCAAACTGTTTGTACGCCCGAATAATCTGGCGATGCAGCCAGAAGAGGCACTCTCTCAACTGCGTTTTGAGCGCGTTGGTAACCATCTCAAGGTCAGCAATGCGTCTCCTTACTACATCACCCTGGTCAACCTGAAGCTGGGCGGTCAGACGCTGGAGAACCTGATGGTGGCACCGAAAAACTCGGCTCAGCAGGTGCTGCCAGCCGGTGCCAGCGGTACGCTCTCATGGCAGAGCGTGAACGACTATGGTGCCATTACACCGGCGCGTAGCGTCAACCTGTGAGTAGAGACAGGGCGATGAAAAACCATCAGGGACGTTACTGCCCGGTTGCGCTGGCGCTGATGGCCACGCTCTGGCCCCAGGCTGGCTGGAGCGAAAGCTACTTCAACCCGGCCTTCTTGTCTGACGATACTGCCAGCGTGGCGGATTTGTCGCGTTTTGAACAAGGACACCAGCAGGCACCCGGCGTTTATCGCGTGGATATCTGGCGTAACGATGAGTTTATCGGCACTCAGGACGTGCGTTTTGAGCAGGCTGAGAATACGCCACCGGTGGCGGGCGGTCTGACCCCGTGCATTACGCGCGCGATGCTCGATCGCTTTGGCGTCAACGTTGCGGCGTTTCCCGAACTGGCTAACGTGCAGGGCGAAACCTGCGTTCCGTTGACCACGGCCATTCCCGGCAGCGAAACGGTATTTAACTTTGCCTCACAGCGTCTGAACGTCAGCCTGCCGCAGGTGGCGATGCAAAACAGTGCGCGCGGCTACATCCCGCCCGAACAGTGGGATGAAGGTATTCCCGCCGCCCTGGTGAACTACAGCTTCACGGGCAACCGGGGAAGCGAAGACGACAGCTACTATCTCAACCTACAGAGCGGGCTGAACTATGGTGCCTGGCGTTTACGTAACAACGGCGCATGGCGTTACACCCAGAATAACGGGCAGCGGCACAGTGAGTGGGAGAATATTGGCACCTGGGCGCAGCGCACCGTTATCCCGCTCAAAAGCGAACTGGTGCTGGGCGACAGCAATACCGGGAATGATGTTTTCGACAGCGTCGGTTTTCGCGGCGGACGACTCTATTCGTCCGACAGCATGTACCCGGACAGCCTGCAGGGCTACGCCCCGACCGTGCGCGGTATTGCCAGGACGCCAGCCAAAGTTGTGGTGCGTCAAAACGGCTACGTTATCTATCAAAGCTACGTTCAGCCTGGTGCCTTTGCCATCACCGATCTTAACCCGACCTCCTCAAGCGGTGACCTGGAGGTGACGGTGGAAGAGAAAGACGGCAGCCAGCAGCGCTACACCGTGCCGTATTCAACCGTCCCGCTGCTGCAGCGAGAAGGGCGCTGGAAATACGATCTCGTGGCGGGGGACTATCGCAGCGGTAACAGCGACCAGGATACGCCGTTCTTCACCCAGGGCACCCTGGTGACCGGTCTTGCCAACGGCTTTACCCTGTATGGCGGTACGCAGCTGGCGTCACGCTATACCGCGCTGGCCGTCGGGGCCGGGAAAAACCTCGGTGACTGGGGCGCGGTATCGGTCGATATCACTCATGCCCGCAGCCAGCTCGCGGACGACAGCAAGCACGAAGGGCAGTCGCTGCGTTTTCTTTATGCCAAATCGCTCAACGGCTTCGGCACCAACTTCCAGCTGCTGGGCTACCGCTACTCCACCAAAGGGTTTTACACCCTGGATGATGTCGCCTGGCGCTCAATGGAAGGCTATCAGTATGCCGATAATCAGGACGGTAACGATGTGCCTGACGTACAGAGTTATCACAATCTGACGTGGAACAAAAAAGGCCGCTTTCAGCTCAACGTCTCTCAGTCACTGGGGGATTACGGCTCGGTCTATATTTCCGGGAGTGAGCAAACCTACTGGGGGACGGACGAAACGAACCTCTGGTATCAGCTGGGTTACGCGGGGGGCGTGAAGGGGATCAACTATTCCGTCTCGTGGTCGTGGAACAAATCCGTCGGTATCGACGGGACTGACCGGATCGCGTCGTTCAACGTCTCCGTGCCGTTTAGCTTGTTTACCCGTCAGGGCTATCGCCGGGACAGCGCGATTGACCGCGCCTACGCCACGGCATCCGCCAGCCGAAACAGTGAGGGTGATACCAGCTGGCAAACCGGCGTCAGCGGCACGCTGCTGGAGGACCGCAACCTGAACTACAGCGTGACCCAGGGACACGCCAGCACCAACGGCTCAAGCGGAAGCGCCAGCGCCAACTGGCAGGCAACCTACGGCACGCTGGGGGTGGGCTACAACTATTCCCGCGATCAGCACGATTTCAACTGGCAGCTCTCCGGCGGGGTGGTCGGCCATGCTGATGGCGTGACCTTTAGCCAGCCGCTGGGCGACACCAACGTGCTGATCAAAGCCCCGGGGGCATCAGGCGTCAGCGTGGAAAACCAGACCGGCGTGAAGACCGACTGGCGCGGCTATGCGGTGATGCCGTATGCCACCGTCTATCGCTATAACCGCGTGGCGCTGGATACCAATACCATGAGCAACAACACCGATATTGAAAATAACGTGAGCAGCGTGGTGCCGACCAAAGGCGCACTGGTGCGCGCCAGCTTTGACACCCGTATTGGCGTGCGTGCCCTGCTGACCGTCACACGTGGTAACCAGCCCGTGCCGTTCGGCGCCGTGGTGCGTGAAACCCAGAGTGGCGTGACCAGCATGGTGGGGGATGACGGGCAAATTTACCTGAGTGGGCTGCCGCTCGAAGGCGAACTGCTGATCCAGTGGGGGAACGGGGCACAGTCCCAGTGCCGTGCGCCTTACAGCTTGCCTGAAAAGAGCCTGCAACAGGCAATCACACTTAAGGGGATCCGCTGTGATTAAAATCCACATTTTTGCTTTATCACTTCTGGCTTTACTGCCCGCGTCACACGCACTGGCGACCGTGTGCGTCAACGAAAATGGCGTGCCGACAGAGGTGTACTACGACCTGACGGATAAATTCAACAGCTCGAATAACCAGGTGGGTCAGATTGTGACCCTCAGCGAAAAATCGCAATGGGTGGGGGTGAATGCCGTCTGCCCGAAGGGCACGACCGGCAATACCACCAGACGCAGCTACGTCACGGATTACCCGATCACCGGGACCAGCGATCGCTACCAGTATCTGAAGCTTAACGACTATCTGGATGGGGCCATGAAAATCACGGACAGCTATGCTGGCGAGTTTTACCCCCCGCAAAACTATATCCAGATGGGGAGCCATCCGAACGTCTCAAAAAACAAACCGTTTGGCGTTAAGGATTCCAACCTGGTTTTCCGTCTTAAGGTGACCCGGCGTTTTATCAACATGGTGGTGATCCCGCGTGCCACGATGTTCCGTGTTTACGTGACTACGACCGCCTCTGACCCGTTAACCACACCGGTCTATACCATCAGCTACAGCGGAACCATTCAGGTACCGCAAAGCTGCGCAATCAATGCCGGTAATGTGGTTGAGTTTGATTTCGGGGACATTGGCGCCTCCTTGTTCAGCAAAGCGGGCGCGGGTAACAAGCCGGAAGGGGTTTCATCGCAGAGTAAAACCATCGCGATTAAATGCACTAACGTCGAGGCGAATGCCATGCTGACGATGCGCGTTGAGGCTGAAAAGGTCTCCAGTAATGCACTGGTATCGGATAACCCGGATGTGGGGTTCATCATTGCCAACGAGAGTGGTACGCCGTTAACGCCTAACAACCTGACGAGCAAAATTCCGTTCCGTCTGGACGACAGCGCGCAGGAGCAGGTGGGGATCCGGGTCTGGCCAGTGAGCGTGACGGGCAATAAGCCCGCGGAAGGGCGCTTTACCTCGCGCGGGTATTTGCGTGTGGATTACGACTAAGGAGCCGATATGCGAAACGGGATCCGTTTTATCACCGTAGCGATCTTTGCGCTTTGCACACAGGCTCAGGCGGAAACCGCGTTGGGCGAAATTAACATTCAGCTCTACGGCAATATCGTCGATTTTACCTGCGTGGCCGAGGGGAACGACAGTGACAAAACCGTCACGCTGGGCACCTGGCCCACGAAGCAGCTCAGCACTACCGGGAGCCGCACGCAGCCCATGCCTTTTACGCTGAAACTGACCGGCTGTCCGCCAGGGGCCGCGTCCATTACGTTTTCTGGTAAAGCTGACGGGAGCAACAACGGGTTGCTGGCACTGAACGACGCCAGCACGGCAAGCCGCGTCGCCGTCGAGATCAGGGATGCGGATAAATCGCGTCTGGATCTCCAGCAGGCCAGCCAGCCGGTCACGGTCGATGCGCAGGGGAATGCGACACTGTCATTTTATGCCAATTATATTGCTACTGCCGATAACCCTCAGCCCGGAAAGGCTGATGCTGATGCGACCTTCATGATTAATTATAATTAGCACTGACCGCACTCCCTGCAGCTCAGATAAACTGCAGGGAGTGAATTCAGGTTATAGCAGTTCGTGTGCTTTAGCGTAATCAATTAATTCCACGATGCTTTGCACCCCCAGCTTGGAATAAATATTGGATTTGTGCGCGCTAATGGTCTTGTTGCTTAATAGCAATTGCTCCGCAATTTCCTTATTGGACAGTCCATTCGCCAGATAACGTAATACCGTAACCTCGCGATTCGATAACGGCATATCTGCCAGCTCTCCCTTTCCCGACCCCATATGATTTATAAAATTCAGCGTCTCCGACGGGAAAAAAGAATAGCCCATCAGGATCATCTCTACGGCGTTGTAGATCTCACCCAAATCTTTTCGTTTACTGACAAAGCCGTTGGCCCCGGCGCGAATGGCACGTCCGGCGTAAAACAGTTCTGATTTAGATGATAAGAAAAGAACCTTAATGTCTTTATTTAAGTTTTTGATTCTATTAAGTAAAGCAAAGGCATCTGTGCCCGTAAGTTCAATGTCAAGGATCACCAAATCGATAGGGTGATTGCGGATGCAGTCAAGAACTTCATGGCTATCGCCAGACTTAAGCTTGACGATGATATTCTTATTTTTCTGTAGCAGGACTTCTATCGACATTCTGACGATAGGATGTTCGTCCATAATGATAACGGATGCCGGTTTCATTTTTAATGCCTCAGATTGTTAAAAGCGTTATGTAGAGTTTTGTAAAACTCTCGAAATGCCGGAAGGATATAATGAGCAGATCCCTATACCGTAGTATTTCCCTGGAAAGAGCGAAAGCATCCCTGTTTACGTAATGAAAAGAACTCTGCCTCAGCGCGGTCGTCTCATTTGGCTGGTGTTGGCAAAAAGGTTTTTCTTATTCAATTTTGATACGCATCTTATTATACAGGGTAAGTTTTTTCCGAAAACCCTGTAAATTACGTTCCGCTTATTGGTTTGTATTATCTTCTGGATCTGAATGGCCTCCTTTTTAAATTTAGCGGAATTATCCTGGTATCCCATTTACCGCATCTTTTCATCTTTATGTAATAACAAAAAATAACAGATGTCTCTTTATGTTGCAAAAATGTTAATGAAATGGCGTCTCGATTTCAGGCGGGATCTTGAGAAGAGGAGGCGAAAAAGTGCCCTCTCAGGGCCTCAGACCTTCATCTGAAAGTCCTTAAGCGATATCAACGTCGCTCCAGGATCGTACAGGAGAACGTGCTGCCAGCTTCGCTTCCCGCTCCTGGTGCGTAAAGGGAAGCTGCTTGTTTTTACATCATTATCATCTCGTTAACGCCTTCTGCATTCACTTAACGGATGGAGGAAAGTGCTGCAGTTGATTCAATCTGTGACATTTCACATGGTTCAAGGCCATAAATTAAGAATAGTTATAAAATCGACTTTATTGTTAATATTTAACATTAAATTAACATAATGGCTAAGTAAATTCTTAAAGCGCTTTAGGAAATAAGGGGTTAGGACGTAAGTTAAAACGAGCAGTCTGAGAGGTTATTAAGAAGGTGTAACAATTCCTGGCGATGGCTCAGCCCGAGCTTCATCAGGATGCAGCTGAGGCGATAGATAATGCGGCTATAGGGACGATTCTGCAGAAGGGCAATCTGTCGTAACGTCTTGCCACGGGCAAGTTCCTGCAAAATGGGCCATTCGTTGCGCGAGAACCAGTCTCTATCGGAGCCCTGAAGGGGGCGGGGTTCCATCAGGCTGTGCTGAAACCCTGCTGCGTTCATCTGACGTTCGAGCACATGAAAAGGACCTGCCGCTTTGCAGAAGAGACGCGCGTCATAATTATCAGCCCGGATCAGCAGCCACGGCGTCAGGAAGGGGGGATACAGACTATGTCTTCTTAACTGATCCAGTTGATCAATCAGCCCCGTGGAACGGCTTTCAATATCCACTACCAGACGGGCCGAGGGCCATTGGCTCTGCGCACCCAGCGCATCGTCCAGCGACGTGAAGTCGCAACAGCTGCTTAGCGGAAACTGCCCATTGAGAAAACCGGAGCGCAAAAAATTGTCCTCCGTTACCAGGATGATAAACGGGGCATCGGTTTTTCGGGGCTGGTTGATGGACTGGCTCAAAAACTCGAGTCGGTCGAAAAAGGGGGGGGCAAAAGGTGAGTGCGTAAATCCCAGTGCATCACTTCCTGTACGCCGCCGCCGGTAACGGCGCACTGTCATTCGCATGGCCTCCCTCCTGGAAATGGCGTGTTAATCCTCCGGCCATGTCCAGGACGGCCAGTAATATCCCTGGCCGAGATCGGCACCCGCCTGCAGTGCCCAGATACGATCGCGTTCAGTCTCAATACCTTCGATGAGTACGCTTCCGACCAGCTGAAAGCAAAGTGAAACCAGTTTCCTCAGTGCAGGTGTGGCGCGTAAACGCCAGAATGCGTTCTTATCGATTTTGATGCCGTTCAACGGTAATCGACAAAATAAAAACGGCTGAATGATAGTTTCGTCGATATCATCCAGCCAGATAGTGTGTCCCCGTTCCTGAAGTTGCCGCAGGTTGTTAACGACGCTCTGCTTCTGTGCGGCGGAAAGCGTCAGAAAGAGAGGGAGGTCGACAATCTCAATATTCAGCGGCGCGGTTTTCATATTGATGAGCCGCACAAAAGGCGCAGATGCTGTCAACACGGTTATCGGCAGATTAATAAAAAGATTATTGCCGTGCGGGGTATTTTTTAATGCGGCCAGCTGCGCTTCAAGCAGCGTCAAAGACGCGTCTGCCGACTGATGGCGGAAGAAGTCCTCGCTATGCCCGGTGTCGGACAAGACGCTCAGGACCTCCACGCCGACCCGGCGCCGGGCGTTGAGGGCGACGATAGGCTCCAGTTTGATGCCGACGATGTCCTGAGAAATAGACTGTAATCGGGGGGGCGTATCGAACGGGTTTTGCGCTGTCACTCCATTGTCCTGTTGTCTGTCAGCCTCCAGGCGGCCGGGATACCTCGCTCTAGTGTGACGAGCTGACGTTCAGGAAAACAGCAGGCGTTACTTAAATGCAACTAAGCCTTTTCGCAGCGCTAAATTTTAAGGTGAAACAGCGAGAAATGTTGAGAAAATAGCCGTATTTACAATCGGCTAGCGGTAATTGCCTCTGAAAGCGGAAAAGGCATTGACTCACCTGCCATTGACCGTATAATTCTTCGCGTTTCACCGCCGCGAAGTTCACTCTTCTCAGTGCGCCCTTAGCTCAGTTGGATAGAGCAACGGCCTTCTAAGCCGTAGGTCGTAGGTTCGAATCCTACAGGGCGTGCCATTTAGTTTCAGATGTTAACGCCTCTTCCTCTTCTCACTATTCCCCTTAGATCTGCAACGAGCTCTATTATTTTCCCGTTTCAGATAAATAACCGCTTAATAAATAGAAGCCTAATTAAAATCCATTCGGGCTGGTCTTAATGTTTTCTTAATCTTTAATTAATCCGTTTTTAAAATCTGGATTTTTATCACTTCACCCCCCGCAAAAAAGAAATTTTACACTTTTACGCTTAAACTGGATTGATACTAATTATCATTAGCGTTTTTGTATGCTTTAATCCTGTCCCACAACGCTATGCGTCGTTATTCCCGTTGCTCTATTAAGGATATGTTCATGAATTCTCGCCTGCTGTCCTGCTTCTCGCTTGCCTTGTTGTCATCATCGCTTTTCCTTTCCACACAATCCGTTGCCGCTGATAACAGCGAAGGCATTGTGGTATACAACGCGCAGCATGAAAACCTGGTGAAGTCGTGGGTTGACGGTTTTACCAAAGAGACCGGCATTAAGGTCACGCTGCGTAACGGCGATGACAGCGAGCTGGGTAACCAGCTGGTTCAGGAAGGCAGCGCATCACCTGCAGACGTATTTCTGACGGAAAACTCGCCGTCCATGGTACTGGTGGATAACGCTAACCTGTTTGCCCCGCTGGATGCAGACACCCTGAAGCAGGTACCGGCAGAGTACCGCCCGGCGCATGGCCGCTGGATCGGCATTGCCGCCCGCAGCACCGTATTCGTCTATAACCCGGCAAAACTGAGCGAACAGCAGCTGCCTAAGTCGCTGATGGATCTGGCCAAACCCGAGTGGAAAGGCCGCTGGGCGGCATCACCGTCAGGCGCGGATTTCCAGGCCATCGTGAGCGCAATGCTGGCGCTTAAAGGCGAAAAAGCCACGCTGGAATGGCTGAAGGCGATGAAAGCGAATTTCGTGGCCTATAAAGGCAACAGCACCGTGATGAAAGCCGTCAACGCCGGCCAGATTGATGGCGGGGTGATTTATCACTACTACCGTTTTGTCGATCAGTCCAAAACGGGTGAGAACAGCAAAAACACCAAACTCTACTACTTCAAACACCAGGATCCGGGCGCGTTCGTCAGCCTTTCCGGTGGTGGCGTTCTGGCGTCCAGCAAACACAAAGCCCAGGCCCAGGCGTTCATCAAATACATTACCGGTAAAGAGGGCCAGGAAAGCCTACGCACCAACAATGCCTTTGAATATGCGGTGGGCGTGAACGCGGCCTCTAACCCGAAACTGGTCCCGCTGAACGATCTGGATGCACCGAAAGTTGAACCTTCAACGCTCAACAGTAAAAAAGTTATCGAGCTGATGACGCAAGCCGGTCTGCTGTGATCCTGAGAGTGAAGTGAAGGTCTTATGTCTGGTCTGAGTCTCGACCTCGGCAAAAACAGCGTGCGGGAGCCTGGCCGCAGGCGTCCTGCACTGCCGATGGTAGCGTTAGCTGTCCTTTTTTCTTTACTGGCACTTCTGCCCCTGGGTTTTATCATTGCCATAGGCGTTGAGACGGGCTGGGAAACGATTAGGGCGCTGGTATTTCGCCCACGTGTTGCTGAACTGCTCAGTAACACGCTGTGGCTGACGGCGCTGGCGGTACCGCTGTGTATCGTGACGGGCGTGGCGATCGCCTGGCTCACGGAGCGCACGCAGCTTGCCGGGCGAGGGATCTGGTCCGCGCTGGCGGTCGCCCCACTGGCGATCCCCGCGTTTGTGCAAAGCTATGCCTGGGTGAGCGTGGTTCCCTCGATGCATGGCCTTTCCGCGGGCGTGTTCCTCTCCGTTTTAGCTTACTATCCGTTTATTTATATGCCGGTTGCGGCGGTGCTGCGTCGTCTTGACCCGACGCTGGAAGATGTGGCCGCCTCGCTCGGCACCCCGCCGTGGCGGGTCTTTTTCCGCGTGGTGCTGCCGCAGCTAAAACTGGCTATCTGCGGCGGCGCGCTGCTGGTGGCGCTGCACCTGCTGGCGGAATACGGTCTGTACGTGATGATCCGTTTTGATACCTTCACAACGGCCATCTATGACCAGTTTCAGTCCACCTTCAGCGGCCCGGCAGCGAACATGCTGGCGGGCGTATTGGCCTTATGCTGCCTGGCGATCTTAGTGCTGGAAGGCGTGACGCGCGGGAAAGCGCGCTATGCACGCATTGGCGCTGGCGCGGCACGTGAACAGAAACGCTGGCCGCTGAAGCCTGCGGCGGCTGCGCTGGGACAGCTGTTTTTCCTCGCGCTGGTCATGCTGGCGCTGGGCGTGCCGCTTATTGTCCTGTGCCGCTGGATTTGGCTCGGCGGCGTGCAAAACTGGATGAACGCCGATCTCTGGCACTCCCTGCGCCAGACGCTGATGCTCGGCGTGGGCGGAGCGCTCCTGACGACGGCGTGCGTCATCCCCATCGCGTGGCTTGGGATCCGCTACCCGCACCGTATTTTCCGGATGCTGGAAGGGTGCATCTACATCACCAGTTCGCTGCCGGGCATTGTCACCGCGCTGGCGCTGGTCACGGTCACTATTCATTACGCTCGCCCCATTTATCAGACGGAAATCACCCTGTTCCTGGCCTATCTGCTGATGTTTATGCCCCGCGCGCTCATTAACCTGCGGGCAGGGATTGCCCAGGCGCCGGTTGAGCTGGAAAACGTGGCGCGCAGCCTGGGCAGCACGCCTGCGAAAGCGCTCTGGAGCGTTACCCTGCGGCTGGCCGCACCGGGCGCTGCGGCAGGCGCCGCGCTGGTATTCCTTGGCGTCAGCAACGAATTGACCGCCACGCTGCTGCTCTCGCCGCTGGGAACCCGCACGCTCTCCACCGGATTCTGGGCGCTGACCAGTGAAATTGATTATGTGGCCGCCGCGCCCTACGCGATGCTGATGATTCTGATCTCACTCCCGCTGACCGCCATTCTCTATATGCAGTCGAAAAAAATTGCAGGGCTATGACATGCTTGAATTAACCGCCATTTCAAAATCGTTTTCGGACGTGCAGGTGCTCGACAGCTTAAACCTGAGCGTTGCGCCGGGGAGCCACACGGCGATTGTCGGCCCCTCCGGGTCGGGGAAAACCACGCTGCTGCGTATTCTCGCCGGGTTTGAGACGCCGGATACCGGCCGCATTGTCATGCAGGGAAAAACGCTGTTTGATGAAAATCATATTGTTCCTGCTCACCTGCGCGGGATCGGTTTTGTGCCCCAGGAGGGCGCGCTGTTCCCCCATCTCAACGTGGCAGATAACATTGCCTGGGGGCTGAACGGTACCCGCCATGAGAAGCGCCAGCGCGTTGAGGTGCTGATGGAGATGGTCTCTCTCGACAGGCAGCTGGCGACGCACTGGCCCCATGAGATTTCCGGCGGACAGCAGCAGCGCGTGGCGCTTGCCCGTGCGCTGGCCCAACGTCCTTCGCTGATGCTGCTGGATGAACCGTTCTCGGCGCTGGATACCGGCTTGCGCGCCATGACGCGTAAAGCAACGGCCGATCTGCTGGCGGAAGCGGGCGTGGCCTCAATTCTGGTCACCCACGATCAGAACGAAGCGTTGTCTTTTGCCACGCAGGTTGCCGTGATGCGTTCTGGCCGCTTCACGCAGGTGGGAACGCCTTATGACGTCTATACCCGTCCCGTTGACGAAGAGACGGCGCTGTTTCTTGGCGATGCCGTGATCCTACCTGCTCAGCTCGCTGGCGGTTACGCCGTGTGTGCACTGGGCGAGGTGCCGACGGACAATCCGCATGCAACAGGAGAGGGCCGGGTAATGATGCGTCCTGAACAATTGCGCGTGACGGCATGTGCGCCTCATGAAAGCCCGGTCTCCATTCTTGATGTCGACTTCACCGGTCAGCTGTCTACGCTGACGCTGGTATTAGCCGGGCATGAACAGCCCATTATCCTCAGGACCATCAGTCAGCCGGGCTGGCACCCGGGCGCGGCGGTACGCATTGATGTGACGGGCACTGCGCGCGTTTTATAATCATAACCACCCCAAAACGGGGTGGTTGTTCCCCATCGTCCTCATTACCTCCCTTCATGAACGCGTGACGCTTGCCAATGCATAGATAATGCGTATAGTTCTCATTTGCATTGCAGTTAATACATTCTAAGGCCCGACAACGGGTCATTTTTTCGCGCACTTTCAAATGAGTTAACGATGGACAACACCAAAATACACAAAACGCTGCTGGCGCTCGCCATTGGGGCGGTGACACATTCCGTCCAGGCGGCGGATGATAAAAAAGAAGATACGCTTGTTGTGCAGGCTGCACCTGCCAGCGACTTTAAACCCGGCGGCGACCAGCTGGTACCGGCCTTTCTTGACGGGCAGGTGGCGAACGGCGGGCGCATGGGGATGCTGGGCCAGCAGAACGCCATGGACGTGCCGTTCAACATCATCAGCTACACCTCGAAGCTGGTGGAAGATCAGCAGGCGAAAACCATCGCTGACGTGGTCGCCAACGATGCGGGCGTGCAGTACGTTCAGGGATACGGTAACAGCGCGGAGACCTACCGCATTCGTGGCCTGAAGTTTGACGGCGACGACATGACGTTTGGCGGGCTGTCCGGCGTACTGCCGCGTCAGGTGGTGGATGCGCAGATGGTTGACCGTATTGAGATCTTCAAAGGCGCCAACGCGCTGATGAACGGTGCGGCAAGCTCTGGCGTGGGCGGGATGATCAATCTTGAGCCGAAACATGCGGGCGATACCCCGCAGGCAAAAGTGGGCGTGGATTACACCTCAGATTCGCAGTTTGGCACCACGCTGGATGCAGGCCGTCGCTTTGGCGACAGCGACCAGTTCGGCGCGCGCGTGAACCTGGTCCACCGTGAAGGGGAAACAGGCGTACCGAACGACCGTCGCCGCACCACGCTGCTCTCCACCGGTCTCGATTACAACGGCGACAACGTCCGCACCTCGCTGGATCTGGGCTATCAGAAGAAAACCTTCCACGGCAGCCCGACCAGCGTCAACATCTCGGCAGTGGATTTCGTGCCTGAACCGCCGAAAAACGATCGTAACTTCTCGCAGAAGTGGGCCTACAGCGACATCGAAAACGAATTTGGGATGTGGCGCAGCGAATACGACATCACCGATAACTGGACCGCCTATACCGGCCTGGGCGCGCAGCACGCGCACGAAGAAGGGATCTACAGCGCGCCGAAGCTGTTGGACAAAAGCGGCAAAGCCACGGTCAGCCGTCTGGATACTAACCGCATCAGCGATTCCGTTAGCGGCATGGCGGGCATTCGCGGGAATTTCAATACCGGCTTTGTGTCGCACAAGGTGAACGTCGGCTACTCGGCGACGACCAAAAACGAAAAAATAGCGTGGAAAATGTCTGCGACGAAGGATAACCCGACCACCAACATCTACCACAACACCGGCGTTGATATGCCGGACAGCTCCAACTTCAATGGATCAGGTGGCAAATACAGCGATCCGCTAACCAGCGGGCGCACCCGTACTCAGGGCTGGCTGCTGAGCGATACGCTGGGCGTCCTGGACGACAAGCTGCTGTTCACCGCGGGGGCGCGTCATCAGAAAGTGGTCATCCGCGGGTATAACAAAATTACCGGTGCGGAAAACGACGCGGACGGCTTCGACGGTAGCCGCTGGATGCCAACCTACGGCGTGGTTTATAAACCGTGGGAGCAGATTTCCCTTTACGCCAACCACACCGAAGCGCTGCAGCCGGGAAAAACCGCGCCGGACACCGCCACCAACTACGGCCAAAGTACCGGTATTGTTCACTCTAAACAGAATGAAATCGGCATGAAGGCAGACTTTGGACGCGTGGGCGGCTCTCTGGCGCTGTTTGAGATCAAAATGCCATCGGCGATCCTCGACGATGACAATCACTACGGCCTGGACGCTGAACAGCGTAACCGTGGCGTAGAGCTCAACGTTTTTGGCGAGCCCATGCTCGGGATGCGCCTGAACGCCAGCGCCACCTGGCTGCAGGCCGAGCTGACCAAAACCAAAAACGGCGTGAATCAAGGCAACGATGCGATTGGTGTGCCGAACTTCTATGCCGTGCTGTGGGCAGAGTACGACATCAAGCCAGTTGACGGCCTGACCGCCACCGCACGCGTGAACCACTCGGGCACGCAGTATGCCGATCTCGCGAACAGCAAAAAGCTGGACAGCTATACCACGCTGGATCTGGGCATGCGCTACCGCTTCGCGCTGAACCACAATGCAAACCAGATGACCGTGCGCGCAGGCATCGACAACGTGACCAATGAAAACTATTGGGCCAGCGTGGACGATTCCGGTACCTACATCACTCAGGGCGAACCGCGAACCTTTAAGGTCTCGGTGGGCTACGAGTTCTAAGCGTTCCACCTCGTTATCCGGGGCAGGGACGCCCCAATCCCGCCGTTATCCTGTTATAAAATTGTAACAAAAGCTTCTTACACTGTTCGCCAACTCCTTACCTCTTGGCCAATGACAGGAAGCCGCTATGGGCAGACCCCTCAAATCCGTTTTTAAAAAAGAACATCGCGACGACATCACTAACCGCAGCGCTAATCCGGTTTTCTCCGAGGTTGCAGAGGTTTTCCTCTCCCGCCGTCGTTTTCTCCAGATGGGCGCCGTGGCGGGTGCTGCCGTTTCCTTTCCCTTTTTGATCAAACCTGATAGCGCCATTGCCGCGGTATCGAAGCCGTCCGCGCTGGCAAAAGCGGTGTCGCTTGGGTTTACCAGTATTCCCGTTTCCACGGACGATACGGTGAGGGTGCCGGAAGGTTATATTGCCCGCCCGTTTTATCGCTGGGGTGACCCGACGGGCATCAAAGACCACATGCCGGCATTTAAGCCGGATGCCAGCAACACGACCGACGAACAGGCCGTGCAGGCGGGGATGCACCACGACGGTATGGCGTGGTTTAGCCTGCCGCAGGGGGAGCAAAACCCGGAACATGGTCTGCTGGCGCTGAACCATGAATACATCGATAACGGGATGCTGTTTACGGACGGTATGGCGAACTGGAACCTCGACAAAGCCCGCAAGGGGCAGAACGCGATGGGCGTGTCGGTGGTGGAAGTGAAAAAAGCGGGCAGCGACTGGGAGGTGGTTCGCCCGTCTTCTTATGCCCGCCGTATCACCGTCAATACGCCGATGCAGCTTACCGGTCCGGCACGGCATCAGGACTTAATGAAAACCGCCGCCGACCCGCAGGGGGAGCGCGTGCTGGGCACCATGCAAAACTGCGCCAACGGCCACACTCCGTGGGGCACCTACCTCACCTGCGAGGAGAACTGGTCGGATATTTTCGTGAAAAAAGCCGAACGTAATCCGCTGGAAAAGCGCTATGGCATCAGCGACAGCGACGAATCTTACCGCTGGAACGAGGTGGATGAGCGGTTTAGCGTCGATAAAACACCTAACGAGCCTAACCGGTTCGGCTGGGTGGTAGAGATTGACCCCTACGACCCGACCTCCACACCGCGCAAGCACACCGCACTTGGCCGCTTCAAGCACGAGGGGGCCGCCGTTACGCTCGCCGCCGATAATCGCGTGGTGGTCTATATGGGGGACGATCAGAAGTTTGAGTACATTTATAAATTCGTCTCTGACAAAAAATACGATCCTGCGAACCGTGAGGCCAATATGCAGCTGCTGACCTCGGGTACGCTGTATGTTGCCAGGTTCAATGAAGAGGGAAGCGGCGACTGGCTGCCGCTGATCTTCGGGCAGAATGGCCTGGATAAAAGCCACGGTTTTGAAAACCAGGGCGATCTGCTGATAAAAACCCGCCTGGCGGCTGACGTGGTGGGGGCGACGAAAATGGATCGCCCGGAGTGGATAGCCGTCGATCCGCACGCCAGCGGCAGCGTCTACTGTACGCTCACCAACAACAGCGATCGCGGGAAAGAGGGGAAAGCCCCGGTCGATGCCGCCAACCCGCGTGCTAATAACGTGTTTGGCCATATTATGCACTGGCACGAAGAGGGGGACGATCCTGCTGCCGCACGCTTTAAATGGGATATTCTGGTCATGGGCGGGCGCACAGACAGCGACGATCCGAAGGCCAAAGGCTCTATGCAGGGCGCGGCATTCGGCAGCCCGGATGGTCTGTCGTTCGATCATCAGGGTGTTCTGTGGATCCAGACCGACGTCTCTTCCAGCACGATCAACAAAAAAGCGTATGAGGGGATGGGCAATAACCAGATGGTGGCCACCATTCCGGGCAGCAATGAGTTTCGTCGTTTCCTGACGGGCCCGCGTGGGTGTGAAATCACCGGTATTGCGTTTACGCCGGACAACCGGACGCTGTTTATCAATATTCAGCATCCGGGAGAGGGCGGGGATGATATTACCGACCCGGCCAATCCGCGTGCCGTCTCTAACTGGCCAGACGCCAGCCCGAACGGACGCCCGCGTTCGTCAACGGTGGTGATCGTCAAAGCGGACGGCGGGATCATCGGGTCGTGACGTTAATCCGCCGGGCGCATGCGCTGGCCCGGCGTTAAACTTGCTACCACCAGCATGAAGTGTTAAAACGTGCCCCTTCTAAAAAAGAGACAGGGGTAGGGCGTGAAAGACGCGTCATCCGCTTCAGGCCATGGTAGCGCTGAAGCCTCGTCGGATCAGAATCCGACGCTGCAACGTGGTTTGCAAAATCGACATATTCAGTTAATTGCCCTCGGCGGCGCGATTGGTACCGGGTTGTTTCTCGGCATCGGCCCCGCCATTCAAATGGCTGGCCCTGCAGTACTGCTGGGATACGGCATCGCCGGGATTATCGCCTTCCTGATCATGCGCCAGCTCGGCGAAATGGTCGTTGAAGAGCCGGTGTCAGGCTCCTTCGCACACTTTGCTTACAAATACTGGGGCCCGTTTGCAGGCTTCCTCTCCGGCTGGAACTACTGGGTGATGTTCGTGCTGGTGGGGATGGCCGAACTGACCGCCGCAGGCATCTACATGCAGTACTGGCTCCCGGATGTCCCGACGTGGATCTGGGCGGCGGCCTTTTTCATCATCATTAATGCCGTTAACCTCGTCAATGTGCGCCTGTATGGCGAAACTGAGTTCTGGTTTGCGCTGATCAAGGTACTGGCGATTATCGGGATGATCGGCTTTGGCCTGTGGCTGCTGTTCTCCGGTCACGGCGGCGAGCGGGCAACCATTGATAACCTCTGGCAGCACGGCGGCTTTCTGGCAACCGGCTGGAAAGGACTGGTTCTCTCTCTGGCGGTGATCATGTTCTCCTTCGGCGGGCTGGAGCTGATTGGTATTACCGCTGCCGAAGCGCGCGACCCGCATAAAAGTATCCCAAAAGCGGTCAACCAGGTGGTGTACCGTATTCTGCTGTTTTACATCGGCTCGCTGGTGGTTCTGCTGGCGCTCTATCCATGGGGGGAAGTGAAATCTGACAGCAGTCCGTTCGTGATGATTTTCCACGATCTGAACAGCAATGTGGTGGCGTCGGCGCTGAACTTCGTCATTCTGGTGGCGTCGCTTTCGGTCTATAACAGTGGCGTTTACTCCAACAGCCGTATGCTGTTTGGCCTTTCCGTACAGGGGAACGCGCCGAAGTTCCTGACCCGCGTCAGCCGTCGCGGTGTGCCGATTAATTCCTTGTTCCTTTCCGGCGCGATTACGTCATTAGTGGTGCTGATCAACTACCTGCTGCCGAAAGCGGCATTTGGCCTGCTGATGGCGTTGGTTGTCGCCACGCTGCTGCTGAACTGGATCATGATCTGCCTCGCGCACCTGCGCTTCCGTGCGGCGATGCGACGCAAGGGACGCGAGACGCAGTTTAAAGCGCTGCTCTACCCGGCAGGAAACTATATCTGTATCGCGTTCCTGGGGCTGATTCTGGTGCTGATGTGCACGATGGATGAGATGCGTCTCTCAGCGATGCTGCTGCCAGTGTGGGTGGTGTTCCTGTTTATTGCGTTTAAATTATCCCGTAAAAAGTAGTACGTTTTTCGCCCGGTGGCGCTGCGCTTACCGGGCCTACATGTTCGGGGCCGTTATTATTTTGTAGGCCGGGTCAGGCGAAGCCGCCACCCGGCTTTGAATGTGCAATATCAAATCTGAAACGCTATTCGTTTCCCATTCGGTAACGTCACATCAATGCTCATTTCACCGCCGAGCGCACTGACATAGCGTTTGAGTGTTGAAAGCCGGGGATCGTTTCCCGGCTGTTCGATTTTTGCCACAGTTGGTTGTTTTACCCCCATTGCCGCGGCCAGTTCTGTCTGCGAAATATTGAGCTCTTCCCGCAGTTGGTTCAGGGCAACAATTCTGCGTATTACATCAACTTTAGCCGCAATACGCTCCTGACTTTCCGCACTCTGTTGTGCCATGAGTTCTTTTAGCGTTGCCATATGGCCTCCTTATCCGCCAGATGTCTGCTGTACTCAACGTCAGCCAGCGTAATCATTTCGTTATAAAACCGTTTTTGATTGCAACCGGTTTTGTCTCCAGCACAGAGCACAATTGCCTTACGGTCAGGATCAAAAGCAAAAAAAGCTCTGATGGGATTTCCCGCATGTTGAATCCGTAATTCCTTCATGTTCGCATAGGCTGAAGCATTCACGGTATCTACGTATGGCCGCCCAAGCGTTGGGCCAAACTCAGCAAGAATATGCATCATCGCTAGCACATCTTCTTTTAATGCTGTTGTTTGTTCGAAGTACCATTGATCAAATCTGTCCGTTGTCTCGACATTCCACATCGTTTCTCCTTTAGCTTCCTCGCTATATTATTTTATAGCCTTTAGGCTATAGTGACAATCAGAACGCCTCGTTTTGTCATACATCGACCTTTATCGTGACCCCCCTCCCAATTCTGTTTCGATCCATAGGATCTTTATTTTGTAATCGATTACTTTTTATTTGCTGTCATTTGTAATCGATTACTTTTTCCGGGTGAGGCTTATCATGGTGTCAACTGAAAGTAGTGAAAAGGCGATAACACAGCACCGGCTGCTGGTGCCGCGTCTGTCGTTAATGATGTTTCTGCAGTTTTTCATCTGGGGTAGCTGGTCAGTCACGCTTGGCCTGGTGATGACCCGGCACAACATGTCTCTGTTAATTGGCGATGCGTTCTCCGCCGGGCCCATCGCCTCCATTCTCTCGCCGTTTGTGCTCGGCATGCTGGTGGATCGTTTCTTTGCCTCGCAGAAGGTGATGGCGGTGATGCACCTGGCGGGCGCGGCAATCCTCTGGTTCGTGCCGGGGGCGCTGATTGCCGAAAACGGCGCGCTGCTGATTGGCCTGCTGTTTGGTTACACGCTCTGCTATATGCCAACGCTGGCGCTGACCAACAACATCGCATTTCACAGCCTGGCGAACGTGGATAAAACTTTCCCGGTGGTGCGCGTGTTCGGCACCATCGGCTGGATCGTGGCGGGAATTTTCATCGGCGTGACCGGCGTGGCGTCCAGCGTCACCATCTTCCAGGTGGCGGCAGCCAGCTCCCTGCTGCTCGCACTCTACAGCCTGACGCTGCCGCACACGCCAGCGCCAGCGAAAGGGCTACCGGTGCAGGTGCGCGATCTCTTTTGTGCCGATGCCTTTGCGCTACTCAAAACCCGCCATTTCTTTGTCTTCTCCGTCTGCGCGATGCTGATCTCCGTCCCGCTTGGCACCTATTACGCCTATACCGCCTCGTATCTGGCGGATGCGGGTATTGCAGACGTCAGCACCGCCATGTCCTTCGGGCAGATGTCAGAGATCTTCTTCATGCTGGTCATTCCGCTGCTGTTCCGCCGTCTGGGGGTGAAAGTCATGCTGCTGATCGGCATGCTGGCGTGGTTCGTGCGTTATGCCATGTTCGCGCTGGGCGTCAGCGAGGAAGGACGCATCCTGTTGTACCTGGGGATCCTGCTGCACGGCGTCTGCTACGATTTCTTCTTCGTCGTCGGCTTTATCTACACCGACCGCGTGGCGGGTGAAAAGGTGAAAGGACAGGCGCAAAGCATGATTGTCATGTTCACCTACGGCATCGGCATGCTGCTGGGCTCTCAGATTTCCGGCGCGCTTTATAACCGTCTGGTGGCCGGGCAGACCGTGCCGCAGGCATGGGTGACATTCTGGTGGATCCCGGCGGTGGCTGCCGCGGCGATCGCGCTGATTTTCCTTCTCACGTTCAGGTATGACGATGACAAGGCGTAATGTTCAGGAGGGGCTATGAGGACGATGAAAGGACCGGGCATTTTTCTGTCGCAATTTATTGGCGAGAAAGCGCCGTTCAACACGCTCGACGGACTGGCAGGCTGGGCGGCGGCGAAGGGTTACAAAGCGGTGCAGATCCCCTGCAATCATCCGCACATTTTTGATGTCGAAAAAGCGGCAGAGAGCCAGGCCTACTGCGATGACATTACCGGCAAGCTGGGCGCGCACGGGCTGGTCATCAGCGAGCTGTCGACCCATCTGGAGGGGCAGCTTGTGGCGGTAAACGAGGTCTACAGCGACGCGTTTGACCACTTCGCCCCCGCCGCCGTGCGCGGTAATGATACGGCTCGTCGGGCATGGGCAACGGAAAAGCTAAAGCAGGCGGCAGTCGCCTCAGCCAGACTCGGCCTGAAAGCGCACGCCACCTTCTCCGGCTCGCTGGCGTGGCCGTTTTTCTATCCATGGCCGCCGCATAACGAGCAGCGTTTTCAGGCGGCATTCGAGGAGCTGGCAAACCGCTGGCGACCGATTCTGGATACCTTTGACGAACAGGGCGTGGACGTCTGTTTTGAGTTGCATCCGGGCGAAGACTTGCACGACGGCGTGAGCTTTGAGCGTTTTCTGGCGCTTCTGGATAATCACCCGCGCTGCAATATCCTTTACGACCCGAGCCACATGCTGTTACAGCAGATGGATTACCTGACCTTCATCGACATTTACCACGCGCGCATCAAAGCCTTCCACGTCAAAGATGCCGAGTTCCGTCCTAATGGGCGCAGCGGCGTGTACGGTGGTTACCAGCCGTGGATCAACCGCGCCGGGCGCTTCCGTTCGCTCGGCGACGGACAGATCGACTTCAAAGGCATTTTCAGCAAGCTGACCCAGTACGATTATGACGGCTGGGCGGTGCTTGAGTGGGAGTGCTGCCTGAAAGACGGTGATACCGGCGCAAGTGAGGGAAGCGAGTTTATCCGCCGCCACATCATCCCCGTATCCGGGCGTGCGTTTGATGACTTCGCGGCAGGGGGCAGCCATGATTAATGTCGGGATTGTCGGCAGCGGGTTTATCGGCCCGGCGCATATCGAGGCGCTGCGGCGTCTCGGGTTTGTGCAGGTGGTGGCGCTCTGCGACGGCACGCTTGCCAACGCGCAGGAAAAAGCACGCCAGCTTAACGTGCCCCACGCCTGCGCCAGCGTGGCGGAACTGCTCGCACTTCCTGACCTGCACGTGGTGCACAACTGCACGCCCAATCATCTGCACGCGGAGATTAACCGTCAGATCCTGCGCGCGGGAAAACATGTCTTTTCTGAAAAACCGCTCTGCATGACCTCGGACGAGGCGCGTGACCTGGTGGCGCGGGCGGAGCAGGCTGGCGTGGTGCACGGCGTGAGCTTTGTCTATCGCCAGTTTGCGATGGTGCGCCAGGCGGCGAGCATGATGCGCGCGGGCAGCCTCGGGCGGCTATTCGCCTCACACGGCAGTTATTTACAGGACTGGATGCTGCTGGAAACCGACTACAACTGGCGGGTGGATGCCGCGCTTGGCGGGGCTTCGCGCGCGGTGGCGGATATCGGCTCCCACTGGTGCGATACGGTGCAATTTGTGACCGGCAGGCGCATTACCGAGGTCATGGCCGATCTCTCCATCGTCTGGCCGACGCGTAAGGCCAGCATGGGCGGTCATCAGACTTTCTCCCACGATGAGGCGGCGACGTATACCAACACACCGGTCAGTACCGAAGACTTTGGCTCAGTGCTGTTCCGCTTTGACGATGGCAGCAAAGGTTGCTTTAGCGTCTCGCAGGTGAGCGCCGGGCGTAAAAATCGCCTGACGTTTGAGATTAACGGCAGCGAGCAGTCAGTGGCGTGGGATCAGGAGGTGCCGCAACAGCTGTGGATCGGCCATCGCGCGCTGGCAAATCAGACGCTCACCGATGATCCAGGCCTGATGAACCCTGACGTGGCCAGCAGCGCACACTTCCCCGGCGGGCACATCGAAGGCTGGCCTGACGCCTTTAAAAATATGATGATGCAGTTCTACCGCGCCGTGCAGGCGGGAGCGATGCCGGAGGCGCCGCAGTTTGCGACCTTCCACGATGGCGCAAACGTGATGTATATCATTGATGCCATAGTGAAAAGTCATCAGCAGCAGCGTTGGGTACGCGTGGCGCAATGACGTGTTGCCCGGTTCGCCGGGCAACAAATTTATGGTAGCCTGCACAAAACGCTAACCGCAGGATGTGTCGTCGCTATGTCAATTCAGAAAATCGCTCAGCTGGCCGGGGTCTCCGTGGCGACGGTCTCCCGCGTGCTTAATAACAGCGACACCGTGAAGGCAAAAAACCGCGAGCGCGTCCTGCAGGCCATCAAAGAGAGCAACTACCAGCCTAATTTACTGGCCCGTCAGTTACGTACTGCCCGGAGCTATATGATCCTGGTGATGGTCTCAAACATTGCCAACCCGTTCTGCGCCGAAGTGGTGAAGGGCATTGAAGAAGAGGCGGAGAAAAACGGCTATCGGATCCTGCTGTGTAACTCCGGGTCGGACATCGAACGTTCCCGTTCGGGCTTAAGCCTGCTGTCGGGCAAAATCGTCGACGGCATTATCACCATGGACGCTTTCTCAAAGCTGCCGGAACTGGCCGCGCTGATTGGCTCCGCACCGTGGGTGCAGTGTGCCGAATATGCCGATGCCGGCGCGGTTTCCTGCGTGGGGATTAACGACGTTGATGCGTCGCAGCATGCCGTCAGCCAGCTTGCCGACGGTGGACGCAAACGCATCGCGATGATCAACCACGACCTGAGCTATAAATATGCCCGTCTGCGCGAGCGCGGCTATAAGAGCGTGATCCACCTGAAAGATCTGGAGTATCAGGCGGTTGAATACGCCAGCGATCTCAGCTTCCGCGCGGGGATGGTGGCGATGCAAAATCTGTTGCAGGATAATCCACCGGATGCGGTGTTTGCCGTCTCCGATACGCTGGCGGCGGGCGCACTGCGCGCCATTCAGCAGGCCGGGCTGCGGGTGCCGGAGGATATTGCTGTTGTGGGATTTGACGGCACCGAGCTGGCGGACATGATTTCGCTGACCACCATCGAACAGCCGTCGCGGGATATCGGGCGCAAGGCGGTCGACCTGCTCTTAAATAAAATCGACAACCCCGAGGCGCCCACGGAAAGAGTGATGATGGACTGGCGCTTTATTTCCCGCGCCAGTACCGGATTATTGCGCTATAACCCCTGCCAGGGAGCGAATATCGTTCCCGGTAGGTGACTGATGAATACGCAAACCAAACTCCTCCACCACCGCAAAAATATGATCGAAGATGTCAGCCTGAATCTCCTCATATTCTGCCCAGATCACCGTGTTGGTGAAAGCGTATATTTCAATCGGCAGGCCGTTGGCATCCGGTGCCAGCTGACGCACCATTAACGTCATATCTTTGCGAATGCGCGGGTGGTTACGCAGATATTCATTCAGGTAGGCGCGGAAGGTACCAATATTGGTCATTTTGCGCAGGTCTAATACCGATTCACCTTCGCCATTTTTCCGATTCCACAGGCTAATTTCCTCATGTCGTGCGGCCAGATACGGCTTGAGCAGTTTCGCCTGAATCAGCTTCTGCTGCTCCTGCTCGTCCAGGAAGTGAATGCTGGTGGTATCGATATTCAGGCTGCGCTTAATGCGTCGGCCGCCGGAGGCCGACATGCCGCTCCAGTTGATAAAGGCGTCAGAGACCAGCGCCCACGTTGGGATCGTGGTGATGGTGTTATCGAAGTTGCGCACTTTAACGGTGGTCAGGCCGATGTCCGTAACCGTGCCGTTGGCACCGTATTTCGGCATCTCCAGCCAGTCGCCAAGCTTGAGCATGTCGTTGGCGGAAAGCTGGATCCCGGCGACCAGTCCCAGTATCGGGTCTTTAAAGACCAGCATCAGAACGGCGGCCATAGCACCCAGGCCGCTAATCAAAATGGCCGGTGACTGACCGATCAGCAGAGAGATAATTAAGATCCCCACCAGAATCGCGCTCACCAGCTTGATGCCCTGGAAGATCCCTTTCAGCGGCAGCTGTGAGGCGGTCGCCATTTTCTGCGACAGATTGAATATGACGTCCAGCAGCGAGAAGAAGGAGAGCAGGGCATACACCATCACCCACAGCTTCGCGCAGGTGGTGAGCATTTCTGCCGCTTCGCTCCCTTTTTGCAGCCAGAGAACGGCCTGAACGTTGACGATTATCCCCTGAAGGGTAAATGCCAGACGGTGAAATAATTTATTCTGGGTAATGATCTGCAACCATAAATGGCTGCTGGCCCGGGCGCGTTTCTCGAATGCGCGCAGCACGACTTTGTGCAGAATAAAATGAACGATGATGGCAGTAAGAAAAATAATACCAAAGATAATCACTAAAGAGGTGGTGTGATTAATTTCAATGCCTAACTCTTCAACCTGAGCAATTAATTCCTGCATAACGTCTCCTGTATTGATGCAGCCCCATAATGGCGGCTGCGGATCTATTATGCAAATACCTCAGGCTTATTTGCTTGCCTGGCAGACCTTCACGACGGGTAAACACAGCCGATGACGGATGCGCAGCGTTGCCAGCGCCAGGATGACCATCAGGCCGGTTTCCACCGTCAGGAAAAGGTTAATCGCCTGGGCGTAATCCCCGTGATGATGTTGCAGCCCGTGCAGCAAAATCGCCCCGAAAATGGCCGGGCCAAGCCCCAGCGCGGCCTGCTGCAGGGTGCTTAAGATGGCGCTGGCGGCCCCTGCGTCATCAGGCTGAATATCGCGCATCCCGATGCGGTAGAAGCTGTTCACAATCAGCGCCTGACCGTAGCCTACCAGCCCGGTGGCTGGCGCCAGCGTCAGCGCCGTATTTTGCACTCCCCAGTAGCGGAACGTGGCGATCAGCGCCAGCAGGCCGATTATCTGGATTGCCAGGCCGGTGAGCAGAATCGTGCTGGTGCTGTAGCGCGCAATCAGCCGCGGCGCGAACCACGCGGAGATAAAATAGGTCACCCCGAGGGCGATAAAACTGTTCCCGGACTGCCACGGCGCCATTCCCAGACCCGTTTGCATGGTCAGCGCCATACAGAACATAAACCCGGACCAGACGCTGAAAAAGAGCAGCGCAATCACGATGCCAAAGCGAACGCTGCGGAGCTGAAGCAGACGCGGTGGGATCAGCGGATGGGCATTTCCACGCTCTTTTTTGCGCGCATTCTGTGCCATCAGCCAGGCCAGCGGAATAATGGCGAGAAGCATAACCTTTAGCGACCACGGCCAGTGCCACTGTGGGCCGAGCGCCATCGGGAACAGCAGACAGCAGAGCATGATGGCCAGCAAGACGGTCCCTGCCCAGTCGATGCGCGACGGCGTTTCACGGCGGGTTTCCGGCACGTAGCGACGGCTCAGCGCCAGCACCACCAGGCAGATAGGGACGTTAATAAAGAAGGCGTTACGCCAGCCCAGTCCGGCGATATCCGCCGATACCAGCCAGCCGCCGCCCATCTGGCCGACGATAAACGCAATCCCCCCAATGCCGCCGAACAGGCTAATCGCCTTCGCGTGGGCGGTGCCTTTTAACGTGACGTGCAGCGTGGCAAGAATTTGCGGCATGATCAGGGCGGCACCCGCCCCCTGAACAATACGCGCGGCCAGCAGTTGTTCAATGTTCCCCGCCATTCCGCACAGCAGCGAGGCCAGGCCAAAGATTGCCACACCCCACATAAACAGGCGACGGCGGCCAAGATTATCTCCCAGCTTGCTGCCGAGCGCGAGGCAGACGGCAAACGCCACGCCATAAAGCGCGACAATCAGCTCCAGCTCGGTGGCGGTAGCGTGCAGTGAATGGGTAATGGCGTCCAGCGCCACGTTAGTGATTGAGGTATCAATCATGGGTAGCATCTGGCCGGTTAACAGCAATATCAGGCCTGCGCGACCCGGTGAAACAACTGACGTATTCATGGTAACTCCATTGCGTCATTCATCAGATGGTCGTAGCATCAACCATCTGATAAACGGGTACCAGTTCTTGCTTATACTGGTACTGGCACTACCATGCAGGGGGATTTATGGCGTTGATGTCTGAACCCGTCGCCTCACTTCAGGATGACACGCGAAAACAGCTTGGCGCATTTTTACGCGCCCGGCGTGAAAGCCTCGATCCGCAGCGTCTCGGTTTGCCGCGCAGCGGACGCCGCCGCACGCCGGGTCTGCGCCGCGAAGAGGTGGCGATGCTCGCCGACGTGGGTGTGACCTGGTATACCTGGCTTGAGCAGGGCAGGGACGTCAATCCGTCCAGCGCGGTGATGGCAGCCATAGCGAAAGCCCTGCAGTGTACTCCGACCGAAGCCCGGCATCTTTTCGTGCTCGCCGGTTTGCCGCCGGGCGAAGCACCGCAGGCGGTCTGCTGCGAGGGGATCAGCGAAGGCACGCGTCGCCTGCTGGATACGCTGATGCCAAAACCTGCCAGCATCCAGAAACCCAATTTCGATATCGTGGCGTGGAACGACAGTTTTGGGCATCTGATGGGCGTTGATTTCAATGCAATCCCGCCGGAGGACCGCAACTGTATTTACCTGTTTCTCACCCATCCCGCGTGGCGCGCGCGGCTCGGCAGACGCGACGATGTACTGCCGATTTTTGTCTCCTATTTCCGCGCGGCGATGGCCGAGCACCGGGGCGACCCGCTGTGGGAAGCCAAACTGGCGCGCTTCTTTGCGGTGTCTGAGGAGTTCAAAACGCTGTGGCACCAGCGCAACGACGTGCGCGGCGTGGAGAACCAGCTCAAGCTGTTTACCCATCCCGAGCTGGGGGATTTTACGCTGCAGCAGATGTACTGGTACTCCGCACCGCGAAACGGGTCGCGGCTGCTGGTCTATTTACCGGTGGACGAGGCGGGGGAGAGGGCGATGGCATGGCTGGCGGAACAGGCTAAATAATTTTTTTGCGAGACGTTTTCAGGGAATCAGCACGGATCCTGCCGTGTCGGTTCACATTGCGTAAGATAAGGTCTGAATGAGACCAACCTGCTGAATCTACATCATTTAGATGAGTAGTGAAGTGGACTATACTTACGCGATGAGAAACCACCGATGTCGCCACTGATGATTGATTCCGCAGAATTTAGCCAAAAACTTGGGCTTATCACTCAAAACGTTGAACATACCGAAGCGTTTCTGTTGCGGGGCACGGTGGATTTTCATCTGCCAGGTTTTTTGTTGCCTGTGGGGTATCGGCTTCTGAAGTCGCGCTATAGCGATGAATACCGTCTCGTGACTACCGACGACGGTAAGCCTTATACGGCATATGCCGTGAAGCTGATGTTTCATAAAGAAATTACCTTTCCTCACGGTGCCGCCACGCAAGTGATGGTCTGGCGTACGCCCCGCGCGGTCCATCAATCCGTTATCAGCGGGTTGCCACAACTTTTCTTTCAGTGGGTGCTCAGCGAATACGATATCGTGGTCTCAGACAGCGAGCAAACGGGAGACGGGCAGCGGTTTTGGTTGCGGATGATAGACTGGGCGTTCAGCATGAATTACCAGATAAGCGTGGCGGACGGTACGGTAGGCGCAGAGTGGGAATTAACACCAGTGAGTTCATACGCTGAACTGGAAGAACGCTGGATTGCTTTTGCCTGGGGAAACGATCGTGACGTCCATCCGCATCGCAGACTGGTCATCAGTAAAACGTAACGGGCCGCGCGCGGCGGCCCGTCGGGATTAGCACTCGGTCACAATCGTGCTCAGCGGCAGGCGAGACTTCGGCAGCGTGGCGTTGAAATCTTCCACGCTGTGATGGCCAACCGGCACCACCACTACGCTGGTGAAGCCTTTCTCTTTCAGGCCAAACTCTTCGTCGAGGATCGCGGCATCGAAACCTTCGATTGGCACTGCATCCAGACCCATGGCACCCACGCCCAGCAGGAAATTACCGACGTTCAGGTAAACCTGTTTCGCCATCCACTGGTCATCATCTTTCAGATCCACACGGTGCATATCGGCGAAGTAAGTCCGGCCCTTATGGTTCGCGGCTTTGGCTTCTGGCGTGTTAAAACGACCATCGGCTTCTTCCTGATCCACGACGCGCTCAAGCCAGGCATCATCCATCGCGGTTTTCGCGCAGAACACCACTACGTGAGAGGCGTCCAGCATTTTGCGTTCGTTGAACACATAGGTACCTGCGGCGGATTTCGCCACGCGCGCTTTACCTTCCTCGGTGCTGGCCACAATAAAGTGCCACGGCTGGGAGTTGGTGCTGGACGGGCTGTACTGCAGCAGGGTTTTGATTTTTTCTGCTTCTTCAGCGGTCAGTTTTTTAGTCGGGTCGAACGCCTTGGTGGAGTGGCGTTTCAGGGCGACAGAAATGATATCCATAACTACTCCTGGTAATGAAATTCGCCCGTACGCGGGCGCGAAAGGAGAGCAGATTACCGCGCAAAGCGGCAAAAGATAAGTGCATTTCGAGCGCTTAATCTGTTCGTCTCAGACGAACAATCAGGCGGGGCGTATCCACTTCTGGTCTTTCTTAGGCAGTTTATCAACGACCAGATTCCAGGAATCTGCAATCAGGTCGGTAACCAGTTCCGGAGTGATGTCCTCGGTGCCGTAAAGGGAAATCCAGTGTTTTTTATTCAGATGGTAACCAGGCTCAACGCCCCGGTAGATCTGCTGATTTAACAGCGACGTTTCCGGATCGGATTTCAGGCTAACGTGCGGCCGTCCGTGTGCGGTTGCCATCAGCATGAAAATTTTCCCGCCGACCTTGAAGACGTCGTACTCCGGGCCGAACGGCCAGCAGTGTTCGGTAAAAGGCATTTCCAGCGCGACGCGCTTCGCGTGTGCCTGCAAGGATTTACTGTCCATCGCTCTCCTCCTGAGCCAGTCCACGCCACATGACTTCAAAACCCAGGGCTTTAAAATCGACGGCGCGGGACGGATCGCGGGTGGCAAACTCCATCGTGCTTTCGGCCAGCGATAAAAACAGCGCATCGCCAAACGTTTTGAATTCATCCGACATAAACACCGGGCGCACCGAACGACGGCACAGTTCATGCAGTTCCGGGAACATCTCTTTCACCGCCATTTCCGTTTCGGCGCTCAGCTTTTCACTGACCCCAATCTGGCGAATAGCCGCATGCGCCACGGGGTTACGAATCCCCCAGTCCACATAGCTGTTCCAGATATTGCGGGTATGTTCTTTCGGCAGCGTGATGGTGCGATCGAGGTTCGCCAGCATGGTCTGGCAGAGATCCTGCTTCAGGTGCAGATAGAGGGCATTCAGCAGATCGTCTTTGGTAGCAAAGTAGCGGAACAGGGTGCCTTCGGCGACACCCGCCTTACGGGCAATGAGCGCCGTTGAGGCGGCAATACCTGACTGTGCAAATGCCGCCGTTGCGGCGTCCAGTAAGGCCTGTTTTTTATCTTCACTCTTCGGACGTGCCACTAAATTTTTCCCCCTTTCACTGATAAAAACCCTGATTGAAACACGTGCTTTGACACGCTGCAACGCGGAATGTCAAAGATCGAAAACGTCTTGACGACTTTCTCATCATATCTATAATGAGTGCTTACTCACTCATAATCAAGTTTACCCCACGCAAACCATCGGATGGCTCGCGTTTTCGGGTCAGGATATGAAAAAAACTCTCTTCATCTGCGTGGTGTTCGTCATGATTATTGCTTCAGCTGCGAGTTTACCGTTTGTTCTGAATGCCGGTTTTGGCCAGCCACCGCAGGGTGCGCAGCTCACGGAAGTGGAAGCGTCTCCGCACTACTACGAGGGGAAATTCCACAATACGCTCCCGACGCCTGGCTTTACCGGCCAACAAAATATGCTGGTGGCGTGGTGGCAATTCCTGACCCGTAAAACCGAAAATGCCCGCCCGGCTCAGCCGCTGCCGCTGGTGAAAACCGATCTGGCGAGCCTGCCGCTGGAGCAGGACACGCTGGTATGGCTCGGCCACTCCTCCTGGTATCTGCAGCTGGCGGGAAAACGCATCCTGATCGACCCGGTCCTTGGTAACTATGCCGCGCCGTTTTCGTTTCTCAATAAAGCCTTTGCGGGCGAGTATCCGTGGCGCGCGGCGAGCATGCCGGAGATCGACCTGCTGATTATCTCTCACGATCACTACGACCACCTGGATTACGCCACTATCAGGGCGTTATTGCCGAAGGTGAAACGCGTGGTGACGCCGCTCGGGGTAGGGTCACACCTGCGCTACTGGGGGATGAAGCCAGAGATTATCGACGAACGCGACTGGAACCAGTCGGTGCACATCAGCGATGCGCTGACGGTTCACCTGTTGCCCGCGCGTCACTTCTCCGGGCGAGGCATTAAACGTGACCAGACGCTGTGGGGCAGCTTTATGTTTGTCACCCCAGAGCAGAAGATCTACTACAGCGGAGATTCTGGCTACGGCCCGCACTTTAAGGCAATCGGCGAGCAGTTTGGTGATGTGGATTTAGCCATCATGGAAAACGGCCAGTATGACCAGGACTGGAAGTACATCCACATGCTGCCAGAGGAGACGGCTCAGGCGTCGGTCGACCTGAATGCAAAGGCGGTGGTGCCGGGGCATAACGGTCGTTTTGTGCTGGCAAAACACACCTGGAACGACCCACTGATCCAGCTGGCAAAAGCCAGCAAGGATAAAAACTATCGACTGCTCACGCCGGAACTGGGCGAGCCCGTTCGGGTGAGTGATACCACACAAACTTTTCGTCAGTGGTGGGAATAATGTTTAAGCAAGAAGCAGAAGGGGAGAGCAGTATGACCATTTCCGCTCAAGTCATTGATACGATCGTCGAATGGATCGACGACAACCTGCACCAGCCGTTACGCATTGAAGACATTGCCCGCCATGCGGGTTACTCCAAATGGCATTTGCAGCGGCTGTTTATGCAGTATAAAGGTGAAAGCCTGGGGCGCTATATTCGCGAACGCAAGCTGCTGCTGGCGGCACGGGATCTGCGTGAATCGGACGAGCGCGTTTATGAGATCTGCCTGCGCTACGGGTTTGAATCGCAGCAGACGTTCACGCGCATCTTTACCCGCACCTTCCATCAGCCGCCAGGGGCGTACCGCAAGGAAAACCACAGTCGGACGCACTGAAACTGACAACACACAGGCCGGGTAAGGCGAAGCTGCTACCCGGCTTTTTTTATGTATTCAGGACGCCAGTGAAAACCAGCGGCGCCAGACGAAACGCAGCACGAAGAATTCGATAGCGCCAAGCAGTAAAAACCACACGCAAAACAAAATGGTGTAAAGCTGGTTCAGATCGACCATGTGAAAGGTCGTCATCAGCTTTTGCGCCAGCACCAGACCCAGCGACGGCGCGGGTAACAGTAGGCAAGAGATCAGCGCCAGTAATAAAATGCCCCCGGCAGTCAGCAGCGATTCTAACGGGTGTTTCATCGTAATGTTAATCGTCAGTTAAAAATGTCATTGTCCGGCATCCTTTAACGTAAAGCAATATCAACCTGCCTGGGCTTTTTTAATGAAATAATCACCTTCTCCGGCAAATAAAGCGCGTAAGGAGAATGATTTAATCGTGGTGATTAAATTAATATTATGCCATGTAAATAAATGTCTGCATCATGAAAGTAATTTTACAAAACTATATGTGCTATATCCAATTAACGTCGCAATAACAATGGCTGCGACAATGTATAACGCCAGGCGTCGTCCGCGATAAATACCAAACATGCTTCCCCCTCGTTTAGCGTTGGTTTAGAAATATTTTGTAAAAATCAGCTTGTCGAAATAATCGTAATTAATTTTGAATAACCCAGCGGTAAATATATTGCGGTAGATCAATTTTAGCCGCAAGACTTAAAAATGAATAAATTAAAGCCCGAAAGGAATTCAGGCTTCTGTTCACCGGATATTGAAGGAAAAATACGATGACCGAAAAAAAATTATCCCCAAACATGCCGCCTTCCGGCGGGCTGGCATACCAGCAGACCGTAGAGCAGGTGCTGGCTCATACGCAGAGCCAGGTGAGCGGTCTGGACCGCGCAGAGGCGCAGGCGCGTCTGCAAAAACATGGCCCGAATGCATTGCCGGAGAAAAAAGGCAAGCCGGGCTGGCTGCGCTTTCTCGCGCATTTTAACGATGTACTGATTTACGTCCTGCTTGCCGCCGCGGTATTAACCGCGGTCATGGGGCATTGGGTTGATACGCTGGTTATTTTAGGCGTGGCGGTTATCAATGCCTTAATTGGTCATATTCAGGAAAGCAACGCGGAAAAATCCCTGAAGAGTATTCGTAACATGCTCTCCAGCGAAGCGCGCGTCATTCGTAATGGCAATCATGAAACGCTCCCCACAACTGAAATAGTCCCGGGCGATATTATTGTATTACGCGCCGGGGATCGTATTCCGGCGGATATGCGTTTAATTGAGGCGCATAATTTACGCGTGGAAGAGGCGATTCTGACCGGTGAATCCACCGTGGTGGATAAACATACTCAGCCGCTGAACGGTGAGCTGCCGCTGGGCGATCGCACCAACCTGGTCTTCTCCGGCACTACCGTGAGCGCGGGCGGTGGCGTGGGCGTGGTTATTGCCACCGGGCAGGAGACCGAGCTTGGCCATATCAATCAGATGATGGCGGGCATTGAAAAACACCGCACGCCGCTGCTGGTGCAGATGGACAAGCTGGGTAAGGCGATCTTCGCGATTATTCTGGCGATGATGGCCGCGCTGTTTGTCTTCAGCCTGGCATTCCGCGAGATCCCAATGGGCGAGCTGCTGCTCTCCCTCATCAGCCTGGCGGTCGCCTCCGTACCGGAAGGTCTGCCTGCAATTATCTCCATTATCCTTTCCCTGGGCGTGCAGGCGATGGCGCGCAAGCGGGCGATCATCCGCAAGCTGCCGACGGTTGAAACCCTGGGCGCGATGACCGTGGTCTGCTCGGATAAAACCGGCACCCTGACCATGAACGAGATGACGGTCAAAGCCATCATCACCGCCGACACCTGCTACCGCGTGGACGGCAACAGCTATGAGCCGGTGGGCAACATTTATCTGGAAGGCAGCGATGAGCCAGTGCAGATCCAGCCGGGCACCGTGCTGGAGCAGTACCTGCGCACTATTGACCTCTGTAACGACAGCCAGCTGATTCAGGACGAGCGCGGCCTGTGGGGCATCACCGGGGGGCCAACCGAGGGCGCGCTGAAGGTGCTGGCGGCGAAAGCCAACCTCGCGCCGGTAACAACGACGCTGGTTAACAAGATCCCGTTTGACTCGCAGTACAAGTACATGAGCACCCACTATCAGATTGGCTGCGAGGAGCAGATCCTGATCACCGGCGCGCCGGACGTCATTTTCGCCCTGTGCGCGCAGCAGCAAACCCGCCACGGTGCAGACGCCTTCAACCGCGCGTACTGGGAAAACGAGATGGAGCGCTATGCGCGTCAGGGACTGCGCATGGTTGCGGCGGCGTTTAAGCCAGCCAATGGCGAAACGGCGCTCACGCACGACGATCTGAGCCACGGCCTGATCTTCCTCGGCATTGCCGGAATGATGGATCCGCCGCGCCCGGAGGCGATTGATGCCATTAACGCCTGTCAGCAGGCGGGGATCCGCGTGAAGATGATCACCGGGGATCACCCGCAGACGGCGATGAGCATCGGCCAGATGCTGGGGATCACCAACAGCGAGCAGGCGGTGACTGGCTATCAGCTTGAGAAGATGAACGATGCCGAGCTGGCGGATGCGGCGGTGACCTATGACATCTTTGCCCGTACCAGCCCGGAGCATAAGCTGCGCCTGGTGAAAGCGCTGCAGGAGAAAGGTGAAATCGTCGGTATGACCGGCGACGGCGTGAACGATGCCCCGGCGCTGCGTCAGGCGGATGTCGGCATCGCAATGGGCATCAAAGGCACGGAAGTGACCAAAGAGGCGGCGGACATGGTCCTGACGGACGATAACTTCGCCACCATCGCCAGTGCGGTGAAAGAGGGGCGTCGCGTTTACGACAACCTGAAGAAGACTATTCTGTTCATCATGCCGACCAACCTGGCGCAGGGGCTATTGATTGTGATTGCGCTGCTGGCGGGGAACATCATTCCGCTGACGCCGGTGCTGATTCTGTGGATGAACATGGCGACCTCTGCCACGCTCTCCTTCGGTCTGGCCTTTGAAGCCGCCGAGCGCAATATCATGCGCCGTCCACCACGTCAGACCGGGCAGCACGTGATGGACGCCTACGCGGTGTGGCGCGTGGCCTTTGTCGGCACCATGATTGCCATTGCCGCCTTTGCGCTGGAGGCCTGGCTGGCCCCGCGCGGCCACAGCGCGGAGTTCATCCGCACCGTACTGCTGCAGATGCTGGTCTGCGCCCAGTGGGTGTACATGATTAACTGCCGCAACACTGAAGGGTTCTCCCTGAACCGTGGTCTGCTGGCGAATAAAGGCATCTGGCTGGTCACGGGCGTGCTGTTCCTGCTCCAGGCTGCCATCATCTACCTGCCGTTTATGCAGATGCTGTTTGGCACCGAAGCGCTGCCGCTCCGCTACTGGTTTGTGACGCTGGCGGTTGCAATGGGAATGTTCTTCGTCGTCGAAATCGAGAAGCGACTGACCCGCAGGTTCCGTAAGGCTGCATAACCTTTTGCCCTCACCCTAACCCTCTCCCACAGGGAGAGGGAACTCTGACCTCCCTCGCCCTGTGGGAGAGGGGCGGGGTGAGGGGGAAATCACGCTGAGGTACTTCCATGAAATTCCCACTTCTGTTCGCACTCCTTGCCTGCACCCTGCAACCCGTCTTCGCCGCCATTCCCGTGCGCGTCGCCAACGTGGAGCAGACCGCCCACGCCGCCGAGCGTCAGATCCCGGGGCGCATTGAAGCCATCCACACCGTTGAGCTGCGCGCCCGCACGGAAGGTGTTATCACTAAAATCCACTTTCGCGACGGGCAGTATGTGAAAAAAGGGGATGTGCTGTTTGAGCTGGACGATGCCGAGCCGCGTGCCGCCGTGCGTCTGGCGCAGGCCGAAGTCAACAGCGCTGAAGCCACGCTGCGCCAGGCGCAGCAGCAGCTTTCCCGCTTTGAAAGCCTGGGCAGCAGCAAGGCCATCAGCCGTCATGACGTGGACAACGCGCGTATGCAGCGCGACGTCGCCCGCGCTGCGCTGGAGCAGGCCAAAGCCCGGCTCGACGCACGCAACGTCACCCTGAACTACACCCGCATCACCTCGCCGATTGACGGTCGCGTGGGGCACAGCAACTTCCACGCAGGTAGCCTGGTCAACCCCGCAAGCGGCGTGCTGGTGGAGGTAGTACAGCTTGATCCGATCCGCATCGCTTTTGCGCTGGAAGAGCGCGCCTTTGCCACCAAAGCCGGACAGCATGCAGATATCAGCGCCATGAAACAGGCGTGGCAGGTATTCATTGACAGCAACGGACAGCGTATCCGGGGTGAACTGACCTCGGTGGATAACCGCATCGACCCGCGCACCGCCAGCGTGATGCTGCGCGCCGGGTTTGCCAACCCGCGCCATCAGCTGTTGCCCGGCGGCAACGTAAATGTGACGCTGCGCCCGGCCAGCGAGCAGCCGGTACTGACGCTCCCTGCCGCTGCGGTCCAGCAGAATGGCGATGGATTCTTTGCCTGGGTGGTGAGTGCCGACGGAAACGCCGAAAAACGCCCGCTAAAAATTGCCGGGCAGGTTGGGCAGCAGTTCCAGATTGCTTCCGGTGTTAAGCCTGGTGAGCGAGCGATCACTGACGGTGCACAGCGTGTACAGCCCGGTGCTGCCGTCCAGATACTGAATTAAGGAGCCATCATGCTGACGTTTTTCATCAAACGCCCGCGCTTTGCGATGGTGATAGCGCTGGTCATTACCCTGCTGGGGGCCATCGCGCTGAAGATTATCCCGGTGGAGCAGTATCCGCAGATCACGCCGCCGGTGGTGAATGTCTCTGCCAGCTGGCCGGGGGCCAGTTCGGCTGACGTGGCGGAGGCTATCGCCACGCCGCTGGAGACGCAGCTTAACGGCGTGGATCACATGCTGTACATGGAGTCCACGAGTTCGGATGAAGGCACCTACAGCCTTAACATCACCTTTGCCGCGGGGACCGATCCGGATTTAGCCGCCATCGACGTGCAAAACCGCGTGGCGCAGGCCGTGGCGCAACTGCCAGCGGAGGCGCAGCAAAACGGCGTGCAGGTGCGCAAACGCGCCACCAATCTGATGATGGGGGTAAGTCTTTACTCACCTGACAATACCCACACGCCGCTGTTCGTCAGTAACTACGCCAGCACCCAGGTGCGTGAGGCGCTGTCGCGCCTGCCGGGCGTCGGTCAGGTGCAGATGTTTGGCGCGCGCGACTACAGCATGCGCATCTGGCTGCGTCCGGACCGCATGAACGCCCTGAACGTTACCACGGACGACGTGGCGCAGGCGCTGCGCGAGCAGAACGTGCAGGGAGCGGCGGGCCAGGTCGGCACGCCGCCGGTGTTTAACGGCCAGCAGCAGACCCTGACCATCAACGGGCTGGGGCGCCTGAACCAGGCTGATGATTTTGCTGACATCATTATCCGCGCCGGCGAGATGGGCCAACTGGTGCGCCTGAAGGACGTCGCCACCATCGAGCTTGGCTCGCGTAGCTACAGCTCCGGCGCGCAGCTGAACGGACACGACTCCGCCTACCTCGGCATCTACCCGACACCGTCCGCCAACGCCCTGCGCGTGGCCGACGCGGTGCGCGCCGAGCTGGAGCGCCTCGCGTCGCGCTTCCCGGACGACCTGGTCTACGAGGTGAAATTCGATACCACCACCTTCGTTGCGGCCACCATCAAGGAGATCGGCGTCTCGCTGGCGCTGACGATGCTGGCGGTCGTTGTTGTTGTATCCCTGTTCCTGCAAAGCTGGCGCGCGACGCTGATTGTTGCGCTCGCCATTCCGGTGTCGCTGGTGGGCACGTTTGCGGTGCTGTACACGCTGGGCTACTCCGCCAACACGCTCAGCCTGTTCGCCATCATTCTGGCGCTGACGATGGTGGTGGATGATGCCATCGTGGTGGTGGAGAGCGTCGAAACGCTGATGGCCGAAGGGCAGAGCCGCACGGCGGCGACCACGCTGGCGCTGCGCCAGATTGCCGGGCCGGTGATAGCCACGACGCTGGTGCTGCTGGCGGTATTTGTGCCGGTGGCGCTGCTGCCGGGGATTGTCGGTGAGCTTTACCGCCAGTTCGCGGTCACGCTTTCCACGGCGGTCACGCTCTCAAGCCTGGTGGCGCTGACCCTGACGCCCGCGCTCTGTGCAATGCTGCTGCGCCCGCGTCCGGCACAGCCCGCTGCGATTTTTCGCGGATTCAACCGCGGGCTGGATGCCACGCGCAATCGCTATACCCGGATCGTAAGCGTATTCACCCTGCGCCCGTGGCTGGCGCTGCTGGCCACCGCAGGCGCGGCGGCCGTGGTGGCGTTCAGCTTTACGTCGATGCCAAAAGGCTTCCTGCCACAGGAGGACCAGGGCTACTTCTTTGCCAGCGTTCAGCTGCCGGAAGCCGCCTCGCTGGAGCGCACCGAAGCGGTAATGACCACCGCACGCGAATTAATCGCTAAAAATCCGGCGGTGGAAGACGTGATTCAGGTCTCCGGCTTTAACATTCTTAACGGCACCAGCGCTTCCAACGGCGGGTTTATCTCCATCATGCTCAAAGACTGGAGCGAGCGCCCGCCGCTGGACGAGGTGATGGCTACCCTGCAGCGTCAGCTGCTGGCCCTGCCGGAAGCGACCATCATGACCTTCGCGCCGCCGACCCTGCCGGGGCTGGGCAACGCCTCCGGCTTCGATCTGCGCATACAGGCGCAGGCGGGGCAAAGCCCGGCGGAGCTGGAGCGCGTGACGCGCGGGGTGCTGATGAAAGCCAATCAGCACCCGCAGCTAAGCCGTGTGTTCACCACCTGGAGCAGCAACGTCCCGCAGCTGACGCTGACCGTCGATCGCGAGCGTGCGGCCCGTCTCGACGTGCCGGTATCGCGCATCTTCAGTAGCCTGCAAACCGCCTTTGGCGGCACGCGCGCCGGGGATTTCAGCATCAACAACCGCGTCTACCACGTTGTCATGCAGAACGAAATGCAGTGGCGCGAGCGCGCTGAGCAAATCAGCGAGCTGTTTGTGCGCAGCAACAGCGGCGAGCGGGTGCGCCTGAGCAACCTCGTCACCATCACGCCGGGCGTTGGCGCGCCGTTCCTGCAGCAGTACAACCAGTTTCCGTCCGTGTCGGTGAGCGGCTCGGCGGCGGAAGGGGTGAGCAGCAGCACCGCGATGGCGGTGATGAGCGAAATTCTGGCAGAGAGCCTGCCTGCCGGATACGACTACGCCTGGAGCGGCATGTCGTATCAGGAGCAGCAGACCGGCAATCAGGCGATATGGATTGTGCTGGCAGCGGTGGTGATGGCGTGGCTGTTTCTCGTCGCCCAGTATGAGAGCTGGACGCTCCCGGCGAGCGTGATGCTCTCGGTGCTCTTCGCCCTCGGCGGGGCGCTGGTCTGGCTGTGGATGGCGGGCTACGCCAACGATGTCTACGTGCAAATTGGTCTGGTATTGCTGATCGCGCTGGCGGCCAAAAACGCGATTCTTATCGTGGAGTTCGCCCGCGCCCGGCGTATGGACGGAATGACGATTGTCGATGCGGCGAGGGAAGGGGCATCGCGCCGCTTCCGCGCGGTGATGATGACCGCCGTGTCGTTTATTATCGGCGTCATGCCAATGATGCTGGCGACCGGGGCGGGTGCCCAGAGCCGTCGCATCATTGGCACCACGGTGTTCAGCGGTATGCTGGTGGCGACCGTCGTGGGGATCGTGTTCATTCCCGCGCTGTTCGTGCTGTTCCAGCGTCTGCGTGAGTGGGGCCACGGCCTTACGGACTCGTCGCCCACAGCTCGCAGTGCTTCTGAACGAGAGAAATAAGCGAGCCGCCGTCGGCAATAAAGTCCCGCATGCGCTGCGCCTCGCTCTTGCCCTGCTTTAACAGCAGGGCAATTTCAGTGATTGCGCTTGTCGCGCCGAGCTTCTCGGCCGATGGCGCAACCTGTTCCAGCAGCCAGGCGATATCTTCCGCCACGGTTTTCTGTTCGCCGGTATGCACGTCCGTCAGAATCCCCTCCAGCCCGTAGCGACAGGCCTGAAAACGGTTAAATCGGTACAGCAGAAAATCCTTCTCCTGATGCTTATAGGGCCGCGTGGTCAGCAGCCAGTGGGAGGTTGCCTGGATCAGCCCGGCAATGTTTATCGCGTGGCCGAGCGTCAGCGGCGTATCCATCACCCGCACTTCCACGGTACCAAAGTGCGGGCTGGGGCGAATGTCCCAGTGCAGGTCTTTAATGCTGTCGATCATGCTGGTGGCGCTCAGGCGGCGGAACAGCCCCTCGAACGCCTGCCAGTTGTTGACCCACGGCATCTGGCCGTTATCCGGAAATCCCGAAAAAATATTCAGACGCGATGAGGCGAACTTCGTGTCCGTGCCCTGCATGTAGGGTGACGCGGCGGCGAGGGCGATAAAGTGCGGCACAAAGCGCGACAGACCGTGCAGCAGGTAAATGGCATCGTCCCCGGTTCGACAGCCGACGTGTACGTGCTGGCCGAACACCGTGGCCTGCAAAATCAGGTAGCCAAAGCGCTCCAGCGTGACGTTATAGCGCTCGTCATCGCACACCTCCTGGCGCTGCCATTTCTGGAACGGATGCGTCCCGCCGCCGCAGATCTGGATATGCTGCTCCGCCGCCGCGCGCAGAATACTCTGTTGCATCACCGAGAACTGCGCCGCTGCCTGGTCGATGGTCTGGCATACGCCGGTGGCGATTTCAAGCATGCTTTCGGTGATGTCGTGCTTCACTTCTCCGCCTTTGATGTCGTCTTTGACGGCGGCGATCAGTGCGGAGGAGTCCTGGCTCAGATCGTACCCGGGCGGATTAACCACCTGCAGTTCGAGTTCGATGCCGAGGGTGAACGGTTCAGAGGACGTGAAATCGGGTAAAGGCATGGCGCACTCCGTTGTCAGTTGTGTGTTGAGTATAGACAACGACGTGGCGCTCACTTTTCAGGGTGGTATAACTGTTAGCAGGCTTAGCGAACAGGGGAGTTAATCATGTCTGACAATCCAGTGATTGCGCTGATAGGTCCCGGTGCGATTGGGACCACCATTGCCGCGGTGCTGCATGAGGTGGGCCGCACGCCGCTGTTGTGCGGACGTACCGCACATCCGGAATTACGCCTGCGTTATGACGAGGGCGAAACGGTGGTACCCGGTCCGGTCTTAACCGATCCTGCCGTCATTACGCGTCCCGCCGATCTGGTTTTTATCGCTGTAAAAACGACGCAAAATGCCGACAGCGCCGGATGGCTGCGCACGCTGTGCGATGAAAACACCGTGGTCTGCGCCCTGCAAAACGGCGTGGAGCAGAAAGCCCAGCTTGAGCCGTGGGTCAACGGCGCAACGGTGCTGCCGTCGGTGGTCTGGTTCCCGGCACAGCGCGAGCCGGATGCCTCCGTGTGGCTGCGTGCCAAACCGCGCCTGACGCTGCCGGAGGTGCCGCAGGCGCAGCGGGTGGTGGATGCGCTTCGCGGTACGCGCTGTGAAGTGGAACTCTCGGCAGATTTCGCCACGGTCGCCTGGCGCAAGCTGCTGCAAAACGCGGTCGCCGGGCTGATGGTGCTGGCTAACCGCCGCGCCGGGATGTTCAGGCGTGAGGACATCAGCGAACTTGCGCTGGCCTATCTGCGCGAGGGGCTTACCGTTGCCCGCGCCGAGGGGGCGAAGCTTGACGATGCGGTGGCCGGGGAGATCCTGGCGAACTTTCAGCGTGCGCCTGAAGACCTGGGCACGTCGATCCTGGCCGATCGTCAGGCCAACCGTCCAATGGAGTGGGATATCCGCAACGGCGTGATCCCGCGCTATGGCCGCAAACACGGGATTGCGGTGCCCATCAGCGACGTGGTGGTGCCGCTGCTGGCGGCGGGGAGCGAAGGGCCGGGTTAACGGCCGCTGTTTTTCCGTTCGGCAAAATAATGCGCGGGTGTGCTGCCCATCGCTTTTCTGAACATGGTGATAAACGCATTCACGGATTCATACCCAAGCGTTGCCGCCACGTTCTGGACAGGCACGCCGCTGGCAAGCTCCCGCAGGGCAATAATCAAATGCAGCTGCTGGCGCCAACGTCCGAAGCTCAGCCCGGTCTTGCGTTGCATCAGGCGCGCAAACGAGCGCTCGCTGAGGGCGAGCCGTTTCGCCCAGTCTTTCAGGGTGCTTCTGTCCTCAGGGCGGCTGACCAGCGCGTCGGCCATGGCGCGAATTTTCGGGTCGGTCGAGACCGGCAGGCTGAGCTTCTGCTGCGGCATGCTGGCGAGCTCATCCAGCGTGACCCGGGTCAGTCTGGCGGCGTGGCTGTCGGGAGGATAATCCACGCCTTCGCGCGTCAGGCGGTCGACCAGCTCCGTAATCAACGGCGAGATCGCCAGGGTGCAGCACCTCTCCGGCAGCGCCGCCGCGCCGGGCTCAATAAACAAATAGTTCAGGTGCGCGTTCCACGTCGCTTTCGCGCTGTGCGGGATCCCGCCGGGGATCCAGACTGCGCAGTCTGGCGGCACGATCCAGATGTCATTCTCCGCGTAACAGCTGACCGCGCCGTAACGGGCAATAATCAGCTGGCCCTTGCGATGGGTATGCACCGGCACTTCCGCAGCGTAGTCCACAAAGTCCAGATGACGCGCCACGGCAGGAGAGGCGGTAGAGTCAGGGTCATACAGCGTATTAGCGGATTGCGGCTTCATGATTCTGGCAACATTTAGGTATTTTTTGACAGAATAGAGTATTTAAGCGGGTCTGCAAGCCGGTAATAATCCCGGCATGAATAAAATCTTCTCTCATCACGTGCGTCTCCCCGCCACATTGCGAAACGATGCGGGCGCGCTGATCTACTCCGCGAAGAGTTTTGCCGCGGCGATGCTGGCTTACTACCTCGCGCTGTCGATAGGTCTCGAACGTCCTTCATGGGCCATTATTACGGTTTACATCGTATCGCAGACGTCGGTCGGGGCGTCGCTGAGCAGGAGCCTCTACCGGCTGGCCGGGACCGTGGCGGGGGCCAGCGCGACCGTTGTGATCGTGCCCATCTTCGCGAATATGCCGATCCTGTGCAGCGTGGTGCTGACGGGCTGGATCACGTTCTGCCTGTGGCTCTCCCTGCTGGAGCGCACGCCCCGGGCCTATGCCTTCGTGCTGGCCGGTTACACCGCGAGCCTGATTGGTTTTCCCGCGGTATCCGATCCGGGTGGCATTTTTAACGTTGCCCTCGTCCGCGTGCAGGAGATCGCGATTGGGATTTTCTGTGCGGGGCTGATTCACCGCTACGTGCTGCCCGCACGCGTATCAGGGCTATTCAACGCGAAATTATCCCAGACGCTACAGGCCGCGCGCGGTCGGGTGGCGGACACCCTGGCGGGTAAACCCGGCGCGGCTTCCGGCCCCCTGCATCTGGCCCTGGCGCTGCAGTTCCTGCAAGGGATAAGCCACCATGTTCCGTATGATTTTGCCCTGTCCGCTCCGGTGCGGCAGGCAAGAAAAGCGATTCACGATCGGCTGGCACGGCTCGCGATCGTCAACTGTGAACTACACGATCGCTTGCTGACGCCCGGAATTCTGCCCGCCGACATGCAGGCATTGCGGGAGGATGTTCAGGCCTGGCTTGCCGTTGAAGAGGCGGGTGCCAGCAGCGCGGCTGAGGCGTTGCGGCTCCGCTGTACGCTTCTTATCGATCGGTATGCCGCGCATGCGCTGACGATTGACGACGCGCTGCAGGTCAGTTTTATTCGCTACCTCTCAGAGGCTATCGCGCTTCTGGAGCAGTGCGAGCGTCTTTCCGGGGCTATCCACCACGCAAAACCTGCGTTTGGGGAGATGCAAACCCGCGCGGCAAAAGGCTACGTTTTCCACCGCGATCCACTTACCGCCGCCCGCACGGCGCTGGGGGCTTTCGTCATCATTCTGATTGGTTGTCTGGTCTGGATTTTCTCTGCGTGGCCGGATGGCGGTACGGCGGTCTCTATCCTTGGCGTCTGCTGCACGCTGTTTGGCAGTTTCGACACGCCGGCGCCCCACATCGTGAAATACATCATTGGCTCGTTCTGGGGCGTGGTGATTAGCCTGCTCTACAGCTTTGCGCTGCTGCCGCAGGTAAGCGATTTCCCGGTGCTTGTGGCGGTGCTTGCTCCGGCGTATCTGCTGGCCGGGTCGCTTCAGGCGCGCCCGCCAACCACGTTTATGGCGATGGGTATCACCCTGACGCTGCCCATTCTGTGCGAGCTGGGTGCGCACTACAGCGGCGACTTCGCCGTCGCGGCTAACACCGCCATTGCGCTCTTTGCAGCGACCGGCTTTGCCGTCATCAGCATGAGCCTGATGCAAACCGTGCAGGCGGACGCCGCCATCACGCGTCTGCTGAACCTCTGCCAGCGCGACATTCGCCGCAGCGTGAAAGGCACGCTGCGGGTCGACGAAACGCACTGGATCAATCTGATGATGGACCGAACCGCCCTGTTGCTGCCGCGTTTGCAGCGCAGCGAGCGTGCGCCAGAGCAGGCGCTTGAAAGGCTTTTGCACGCGCTGCGCCTGGGGCTTTCAGTCATGCATATACGCCGCAGTGACACACCGCCCGGCAGGGAGGTTGACGCGCTATTTCATCGGATAAACGCCGCGGACCGCCACGCCTTAGGCGAACGCATTACCGCCATCATCGAGCAAAACCTGCCTGCCGCAGATGAACCGACGCGCCAGTTTGTCTTCAGGCTGGTGGATTTTCACTGTGCATTACGGGGGCCAGACCATGGTTAACGATATTAATATCGGCGGCGTTTTTATTCCGGGGCTGCTGATGGCCGCCCTCGCGACGCTGGTCTGCACGCTGAGCCTCGTCGCGCTTTTCTCTCTCAGCAGGGTCTACCGGCGCTTGCCGTTTGGCCCGCTGATGGATGTTTCAATCTGGATTGTCATCTTTTACCTGCTGATGCAGGGCCTGATCGCGTTGGGGTTATTGTCATGAAATCACTGCTCTCTTTACTGGCTCGCTATGCGCTGACGTTAAGCGCCGTCGCAGCGGCCACGCTGCTGGCGTTTATGATGTGGAAACACTACGCGCAAACGCCGTGGACCCGCGACGGCCGCGTCCGGGCGGACGTGGTGCAGATTGCGCCGGACGTCTCCGGGCCCGTCATCAGCGTGGCCGTGCGGGACAACCAGTGGGTGAACCGGGGCGATGTGCTCTACGCCATCGATCCGCGCTGGCTCAGGCTGGCGGTGGCCAGCGCGCAGGCGGATGTGGAGTCGAAACGCCATGAGATGGTGATGCGCCAGGACGCGGCCCATCGCCGCACGCTGATTAAAAACGCCATTTCGAGCGAGGATGTGCAGCAAACCGGCAGCGCGGCGAACGTCGCGGCGGCCAATTATCACGGCGCGCTGGCCGCGCTGGATCTGGCAGAGCTGAATCTGGCGCACGCCACCGTGCGTTCGCCGGTCTCGGGGTACGTTACGCACCTGCGGCTTCGGCCCGGAGATTACGCGACGGCGGGGGAGACAAAGGTCACCATCGTCGATGCCCACAGCTTCTGGGTGGTGGGGTATTTTGAGGAGACTAAACTGCGCCATATTCGCGTCGGGGATGCCGCGCAGATAGTGCTGATGGGATACGATCCGGTCATCACGGGGCACGTGGAGAGCATCGGGCGTGGGATCGGGGACAGCAACGACGAAACGGGCGGGCTGGGGCTGCCCGACGTCGAACCCACCTTTAGCTGGGTGCGGCTGGCGCAGCGCGTGCCGGTGCGTATTCATATCGACAGGTTGCCGGAGGGGGTTGAGCTGGTGGCGGGGCTGTCGGCGAGCGTGGCGGTGGGGCGGAAATCTGGGGATAGTCAGCCTTAAACACATATGCGAAACTTACCGCTTCTGAAAATATGTGGTGGGACCCGCTCAATGTCAGAACCAACTTCGCAGTGCCTTTTCAGTGAAGGTCTGATCGATTTTCCTGAAGGTTATCAGGATCGTACCGTCAACGTCTTCGCGCCGCCCGCAGCGGACGCGCCAGCGTTCAACCTCTCCCGTGATGCCCTCAACGCTGGCGAAGCGCTTGCCGCGTACATCGATCGCCAGCTCGCCCTGATGGAAAAACACATCAAGGGATGGAAGCAGGGGGGACGTAGCGCCGCTACGCTGGGTGACGGCCTTTCACAGGGTGAAACCGTCCATGCCAGCTACCTGCGCGACGGCAAACGCATCTGGCAGCAGCAGGCCGTGTTTAACGTCGACGGCAATAAAATTCTGGTCTTCACCATGACCTGCACCCGCGCGCCGGGCGATGCTGACCGCGCGATGTTTGGCGATCTTCTCAGGAGCTTTCGCTTCCACCATTAACATCAGGGACCGTTGTTATGTTTGAAGCTGCACGCGTAGGTGATGATATCGGCCACTCCGGTGCGCTTGCCGGGATGATTGCCGGAACGATTGTCGGCGGCCTGATTGCCGCCGCCGGGGGCATTCTGGCGGGGGCGATGTTTATTGCCGGACTTGGCGCATCCTGCCTGGGCGTGGGCGTCCTGCTCGTCGGCGCGAGCCTGGCCGTGGGGTACTACACCGGGGAGCTGGCGACCGCCGCCCGCGACAGCATCGCGGACGCCGGGGCATCCAGTATGACGAAGAAAGGCGTCATCACTTCCGGCTCGCCCAATGTGTTTATCAACGGTAAACCCGCCGCGCTTGCCACCGATAGCACCGTCGACTGTTCTGACGACGGCTCGCAGCAGATGGCCGAAGGCTCTAAGCGAGTCTTCATTAACAGCCAGCCTGCGTCCCGCATCGGGGATCGTACCACCTGCGACGCGAAGGTGATGACCGGTTCGGACAACGTCATCATCGGCGGCGACCCGCAGCAAACCCTGCCCATTCAGTCTGAAGTCCCCGAGTGGCTGTATAAAGTCTCCGATCTTACCCTGTTGTTCGCCGGCCTGCTCGGCGGGTGGGGCGGTGCCGCTGGCAAAGTTGGGGCGCTGTCTAAGCTGCTGGGGAAAATTCCCGGTATCAATAAGCTGGCCCGTATCGCCTGCCGCGCCGGCACGCTGATGACCGGCGTTGCCGCCGCGGGGATCATCGCCCGCCCGGTGGATATCGTCAGCGGACAGAAGTTTCTCAGCGGGGATGACGAGCTGGACTTCGTCCTGCCTTCCCGTCTGCCGGTGCGCTGGCAGCGCTACTGGCGCAGCGGCAACCCTGGCGACAGCGTGCTGGGCCGCGGGTGGAGCCTGTTCTGGGAAAGCCGCCTGGAGCCGTATCAGGACGGGCTGGTGTGGCGTGCGCCGTCCGGTGATTACATCGCCTTCCCGAATGTCCCGAAAGGGATGCGCACCTACTGCGAAAGCGAAAAAAACTGGCTTGAGCACCACTCTGACGACAGCTGGTCGGTGTATGACGTCAGCGGCGAGCGCTGGCACTATGCGCCACTTAAGGATGATGCCCCGTCGCTGCTTCAGCGCATCTCTGAACCCTGCGGCAACGCTATCCTCTTCGAGTGGAATGCGAATAATACCCTGCATGCCCTGACCGACAACGCGGGCCAGCGCGTAGTCTGCCGCTACGACCGTGACAGGCTTGCCGGTGCCTGGCTGGATGACGAGATCTGCCTGGTCAGTTACGCTTATGATGAACAGCGCCAGCTGGTCTGTGTGACCGGCCGGGGCGGTAGCGTGCGCCGACGCTTCCGCTGGCAGGACGGGCTAATGAGCGCCCATGAGGACGCCAACGGCCTGCTGAGCGAATACCGCTGGCAGGAGATTGACGGCCTGCCGCGCGTGGTCGGCTTCCGCCACAGCGGCGGCGAACAGCTGACGTTCGAATACGATTTTGATAACGGCACCCGCCGTGCGACCCGCGATGACGGCGCGCAGGCGCACTGGCTGGTGGACGACGACGACAACGTTGCGCGCTTCACGGATTACGACGGTCGTCAGACGACGTTTGTTTACCGCGACGGCGAACTCAGCGACGTCATTCTCCCCGGCGGCGCGATGCGCCGCAGCACGTGGGACAAATACGGCCGCATGATCAGCGAGACGGACCCGGCGGGCCGCCGTACGGAGTATCACTGGTATCGCCTGACCGACCGCATCACCCGGACAGTGTATCCGGACGGTACCTCATCGCAGGCCATGTACGACCTTCGCGGTCGCCTGCTGTCGGAAACGGATCCGGCCGGTAACGCCACCGCGTATGACTATCCCGACGATCAAGAAAACCTGCCGGAGAGCATCACCGACGCCATTGGCGGCGTGGTGCGTCTGGTCTGGAACCACCAGGGGCTGCTGACGCAGCGCACCGATTGCTCCGGCAGCGTGACCCGCTTTACCTACGACCGATTCGGGCAGCTGATTGCCAGCGAGGATGCGGAAGGGAATATTACGCGTCGGGAATGGAGCCGTGCCGGGCTGCTGAGCGCCGTGATCCACCCGGACGGCAGCCGTGAGTCGCTGGTGTGGAATGAACGCGGCCAGCTCACGGGCTGGCGCGACCCGCTGGAAAGCGAAGTGAGCTGGGCCTATAACGCGCTCGGCCTCCCGGTCAGCCTTACCGACCGAATTGGCCGCGTGCGCCAGTGGCGCTATGACCCGCGCGGTAACCTGTTGCGACTCGATAACGGCAACGGGGCGGAATACCGCTTCACCTACGACGCCGTGGGCTGCCCGCTCAGCGAAACGCGCCCGGACGATACCGTGCGCCATATGGAATGGGACGCGCGAGGGTTCCTCTGCGCGCTCGAAGAGAACGGCCGGCCTGCCGCCGACGGCGGCATCGCCCGTCGCGTCCAGCAGTTCAGCTATGACGACAGCGGGCTGCTGATCGGGCGCACTCAGCGCCACGCGGAGTACCGTTACTTCCGCGACCTGAGCGGCCAGATTACCCGCATCCGCCGCACGCCGACGGCCGAAGGCGTTGCCCTGGGTATCGAAAGCGATGAGATTGTTTACCGGCACGATGCCAACGGGCGCGTGCTGAACGAATCCGGTATTAACGGCGCGGTGGGCTACGAATGGGATGCCCTGAGCAACCTGACCGGCCTGACGCTGCCCGGCGAGCAAAAGCTGGCCTGGCTGCACTACGGCTCCGGCCACGTCAGCGCCATCCGCTTCGGGCAGCAGCTGGTGACCGAGTTCACCCGCGACCGCCTGCATCGCGAGGTGCGCCGCACCCAGGGCGCGCGCGAGCAGTTCCGTCAGTATGACAGCCTCGGCAGACGCACCCTTCAGCGCAGTGAGCTGAGTACGGACGTGACCCTGCCGGAGAAGGCGCTCCTGGAACGCCTGTATCGCTACACCGCGCGCGGCGAGCTTTCCGGCGCCAGCGACACCCTGCGCGGTGAGGTAGATTACGGCTACGACGCCGAAGGTCGTCTGCTGAAGCACTACGAGGCCCGACAGGGGCACAGCCGCGCGCAGTTCAGCTATGACGCCGCGGATAACCTCGCCGCCAATGATGATGCGGTACCGGTCACGGATAACCGCCTGCAGCACTGGCAGGCGCTGTTTATGAAATACGACCACTGGGGCAACCTGGTCAGCCGCCGCAACGGGCTGTATGAACACCATTATGCGTATGACGCCGAGAACCGGTTGGTATCCGCCCGCGGAACCGGCCCGGAAGGGCGGTTTGAGGCGCGCTATCACTACGACGCGCTGGGCCGCCGCACGCGTAAAATCGTCACTACGACGCACGCACCACCGAAACGCGCTTCCTGTGGCAGGGCTACCGGCTGCTGCAGGAGCAGCAGGAGAGTGGGCTGTGCAACACCTATATCTACGACCCGAATGAAGCCTGGAGCCCGCTGGCGCGGGTGGATCATCTTCGTGACCAGAACAGCGGTGAGATTTACTGGTTTAACACCGATCTGAACGGCGCGCCGCTGGAAGTGACCGACGAGCGCGGCGCGGTGCGCTGGAGCGGCCAGTACGGCAGCTTTGGCGAGGTGCGCCATCAGAGCGAAGGGTTCTCACGGCTTGTGAATCGCACGGCGATGGCGCACCAGCCGCTTCGCTATGCCGGGCAGTATGCTGATGGTGAGACGAGCCTGCATTATAACCTGTTCCGCTACTACGACCCGCAGGTCGGGCGGTTTATTGTGCAGGATCCGATTGGGTTGAATGGTGGGTGGAACCTTTATCAGTATGCGCCGAATCCGCTGGGGTGGATTGATCCGTGGGGGTTAGCAGGTGTCAGGCTTCCAAGAAATAATGGCCATTGGGACGGTATACCAGGAGAAAGTAACTGGTATTCATATAATGACAAAGTCAATGCAGTTACATCGAACCAGCCTATACCTTTCAGTGAAGGAAGGCCTGATTTTTCTGCGTGGTCAAAAGGTACACTTACTTTCGAAGATGGTGTGCTGAATGGGACGGATAAAGATTTTTCAAAAGTATATAGTGCCATTGCAGAGAAAAAAGGTATTACACAGAAAGTGGCTCAGAATTTGTTAAGGGAAAAAATGCTTACCCCACATCATCTGAGTGCGAATACTATGGAGGGTGCGAATAAGTACCCTCCGCAACGAAAATGAAACTTTTAGTCAATTAAATTCAATCACTTACATAGGCGTTTTTTTGCGTTTGGTGACTTATTCGCACCTTCCCTATAATTCTTGTCCCGAGAGATCTTCATGGCAATGTGCCACATATTGGCTCCGCATCAGATATGAGAAGGAAAGGAAAATGTTGAAAAAATTAGAGCGCTTTGGAGCGAAATCGACATCATTACCATTAGATAAACTGAAAAAGAGTTTAAATACATTAGAAACATCAATAGGGCCACTTCCTGAAAGTTATCGTACCTATTTACTTCATTTTGGCGTTTCTGTTCTTTTTGATGTAAATGTTGTTTTCAAAGCATTACAACCATCTCCATGGTCTGATGAGCAAGGAAACGATACGCTTGAGTCTCTGTACGGCCTTGCAGAATCGGGTAAAGAATATACTGTGTCTGAAATGGCTGATACATACCGGAATGATTTTCGCGATCAATGGTTACCGATAGGAGCCTCGTCAGGTGATAATCAAATCTGTCTTTGCCTCAAGGGAGATATGTCGGGAGAGATTTGGTTTTGGGATCATGAGTCTGATCCGATATTCAATGATTCAACAGTAATCTCCGGGCTGACGAAGATAGCAAACTCCTTCGATGAGTTTGTTGAAATGCTTACTGTTCAGGATGATAAAATAGATGCATCAGGTGTAGTTAAAGTCGATCTTGATTTTTAATAAAGGGGTATTTGCGGTGATCCTGGCGAAGCCCATCCATTGATGTAAGGTGGGCGTAGCTGGTGTAGTAAATATTACAGCAGCAACAGCCGCTTCGCTATGCTGGAAATATATAATTTGCCTTTTAAAAATAGCAATCTATAAAAGATTGGTGCGGGTACTATCTTCGGTTCCTCTTAGGATACTAGCCATCTTAATGAACGCCAGACTTCCGATAAAACCTGTCAGGAGCAAAACGGTGCAAGATAAGGAGAACTGATGAGTAATGTTAAAAATCTTATTGCTGTTTGTATTATCTGCTATGAAAAAATGATGTCTTCACCATCGGAATAGGGTTAGAAATCATGATAAAAAATTTTTATCATTATCGGACGATTCGACGAAGATGAATTACCCGGAGGGCAACTTACCAACGTGTTACGCCACACATTCGCCAGCCACTTTACAATGAATGGAGGTAATATTCTTATCTTGCAGAGAGTGCTCGGCCATACCGATATCAAAATGACGATGCGATATGCTCACTTCGCACCAGAACATTTAGAAGAGGCGGTAAACTTCAATCCGGTGGATTATGTCAACTCAACCTTAAAAAAAACTTAAACTTTATAAATGCTCGGGGCTTAAAATTATAATCGGAATTTTTTAAGATATTTCAAGACATATGGTGGCAATAACTACATACCTTTATCAAGTGGAAGTAATTTTTGTGGATTAATTGGAAATAATGGTATTGGGAAAAGCTCTGTTCTGGAATCTCTTGATTCTTTCTTTAATGGAAAAAGCTGGAATTTAAACACTGGTTTCAAAAAGGCATCCACAGGAACAATTTCTCCAAATATTGTTCCTGTCTTTATGATTAAAAAAGAAGATATTCCAGAACGTCACCATGAGGCTGCGCATTGGCTAACTCAACTGTCACTCAACTTTGATGAGCGTAGTAGCGGAGTTCCAATGACACCAACTACAAGGCCACCAATTGTTTCGTTTATGGATCACATTAAAAAAATCAGAAGAAACAATGACATTGACAATTATTTTCTACTTCCTATAGGCTGTGACAATTCTGGCATAGTCAATCTGTCAATACTTAATTGTAAGCTTCTTACCGAAATCATTAACCCTCCGGCAGAGGAAATTGAAAATAACAGATTATCCACATCTTCATTAATTAATCGTTTTCAGGGCTTTCTTTCTTACTTAAGGGATAAGTATGAGTACATTTACATACCAAAAGATATTGATCCTGAAACTTTCACTAAGCTTGAAACAAACGAAATACAAAAATTAATGGGGGAAAGTTTAGAAGAAATTATCAGAGAAAAAATCCCTAATGAAACCATAACAAAAATAAATGGCGAGTTGAATGCTTTCATCACTCAAATCGAGAGTGAACTTGAGGTGTATAGCTATAGAACTTCAGGAGATCGTCAGCAAAACCTGAAGAGAAGAGATATTTATAAGCTTATTATTGACGCTTACTTCAGAATTAGGAAGCTGAATAAAAGAGATTCTAGTACTTGGATTGAAATTAGTTCATTAAGTTCAGGTGAGAAACAAAAAGCAATCATTGATATTGCCCATGGCTTTCTTACAAATCATCGTGAAAACGGAGATCATTTATTAATTGCGATTGACGAACCCGAATGTTCACTTCATATGTCAGCATGTTTCGAACAATTTGAAAATTTATATAATATTAGTAGGAACTGCTGCCAGTTGATATTTACCACACATTGGTATGGATATCTTCCAACTGTTGAGAATGGATGTTCAACTTCAATCATAAAGGAAAATCAAACACATCACTTTACTTTATATGATTTAGCTGGATATCGTGAAGAAATAAAGAAAAAAACAAGGAATCTGGTAATAAAATACCCTATGATATTAGGTTGAAAAGCACAAATGATCTTATTCAATCTATAATATCTAGCACCTTAGCAGAAGAACCATATAATTGGTTGATTTGTGAGGGCTCAACCGAAAAGCTTTATCTTGGATATTATTTGCGTGAATTGGTTGAGAAAAAGAAATTGAGAATTGTCCCTGCCGGAGGAGCTAAAGAAGTAAAAAAAATATTCCAACTTTTAGAGGCCAGCCATGATGATCTTCGCAAAGATATAAATGGAAAAGTGTTTTTATTATCTGATACTGACCGTGAATTGGTCCATTATCAAGTTAATAATATTGAAAAAATTAAATGTAAACGTATCATTAACGATCCGGTTACCAGCGCTACAACTCTCGTTGATATAAATTCAAACAAAGTATCACCCCCAACGGAAATTGAAAACTGCCTGAATGGCTTTATTTTTTTACGCACATTAACTGTTTTTATGCACAAATATCCAGAATTTGAATATCTTGATGATATTGTAGCTGGAAAAACAACAGATGATATGAATTTAAATTCATTTTACACTATGGATTTACGCCCTCGTGAAGAAGCAATTTTAGACAAATTTTTTAATACAGAAGGTATCAAATACGAATTTGCCAAGAGATATACTCGCCTTGTTAATTATTTTGTTGAGAAAAAAGGAAAAGTCACGCCTACCCCATCTTGGATTGAAGAGATAAAGCACTTCTTTGAATAAATAACTTCCCCCTTATGATCTCGTAAAGGGGGAAGTGCACTCTTCATTAATTTTTTGCAGTAGAACCTGGTAGTACATTTTAGGGTTATGGCAATAGAAGTGGTGAATGACGGGTAATTAATGGCATAAAATGTCATTCTATATCAGTGTGTAAATAACGCAAGGTATTGATTTTCGGTTGTTTATGAAGAAACTCTAAATCGCTTTAAAAGTGTTTGAGGGAAGTGTTTGAAGGCAGTGATGTGCCGCTACAATTACCGTAAGGTTTTAACCTCGATATCGCTAGCTTGGCTGCTTCACTTTTTTCTTAATATAGAAAAATATCACCCTCATCAATTCCCATAAACGCATTCACCGTCACGCAAAAACGCTTCGCCAGCTCGCGCATATGATCCAGCGTTAACGTGCGCTGTCCGTTGAGGTTCCGACTCACCAGAGACTTCTTGCCAATCTCGCTCTCAGCAGCGCAACGCCAGATGGAATGCTGGCAACGTGCGCGTTAAATTCTGCAAACTCCTATGACTCGTTTTCGCATTTATAGATTTTCACAGTGAGCATATCTACCAGCGGGCTATCGGGGTCATGCTCAATCAGATACTCCACCAACACCAGAGCATTCTCGTAATCTTGTCGCGACGGACTTGACCCCAGGAAAGGGAGCGCGTTTGTCAGATCATTTGCCGCTTTGATGGCTGCTGCATAATTCATTCTTTCGTTCTCCGCTAGAGGTCCGTAAGCTTGTCATACTCTGCGTGTGTGCTGATGTGTTTGATGACGATATTTCCCCGTTCAAAATCAACAAAAACATTATCCGTAAAGGGCCTGCCACTTATATCGATGACCTGCCAGTTTTCCCGATACTTTATCCTGTCCAGGTTGGAGAAGCGCTTTCGCATATAGTCTGGTGTCGGTAGTGCTCCATTTTTAGTACCCGATAAAGATCGTTTGCGGCGACTGCTTGATTTGGAAATTGTCTGGTGGCCAGAGTACAAACACTGAATGAGGTGACTGTGATAGATATGTCCGCTTTGTGCCAGTAGCGGACTGTCAATCATACAATCGAACCGCAAGAAACGAGATATGTGTATATTGTGGTTATAAGGAAACGATGAGCTGTAACCTGGGATAACGTTCCAACCATTGCTTTGCAGTGACTCGTTGTTTAAAAGAGTCCAGCTTTTCACGTTCAAATGCAGGAGTCGGTCGTAAACGCAGTTCAAATAAGTCAGAAAGTCCATAAGGTGCGGCGATATCGAGACCTTCCTTCCCCAATCTGACAGCTACGGCCGTAGCTGTTTCAGGCCAGTGCAGTAGAGCATTTCCCGTTGAGGTATAGGGATGATCACCATTACGTTGATGCATTCTGGCTTGATTCTTCACCGACCAGTCTAACGAAGGTAATTGTTGCCTAAGCCTGTCTTCCAGGTAGCGATCATGGTCTGGGTTGCAGTACTCACAGTCAAACCAGACGACATCTACATCACCAGAAACAGGACTTAACCCATACCCATGTAAGTGATCCCAAACAGCGTCTCGTACAAATCCCGCTCCAATCCAACCATCATTGAGTTCCAGTTCTCGAACTGCATATAGGATCTTCATTCTTACAGGGTCATCTGACAATATTTTCTGCAATGACGTTTGGTATTTCATTCGTACCCCTGTTGGAAACAGTAATTCACTGCGGGAAATATTATCAGCATTCTCATGTCCATGTCCGCTCCTCGCTCACAGCAGACCTTTGGCCCAGTGAGCTTGTCCGCTTTGTGCCAGATATAGTCATTCACACCCTGAGATTTACACTATTAAGTGATTCAGGGTATGCGCGTATTGGTTAGGAATATTGTGCCAGAATCATGTGATTTGATGATTGCCGCTTTGCTTTCGAGCCAGTAAGTGCTCCACGTTCGCTAACGAATACTCAGGGCATGCAGAAAAACTGCTGACTATATTTCTTTCGAAGAGCGTGGAATGCATACCAATCCCCGATAAAAAGGAGTTGGTGATGACTGCGAAAGATCAGTTTGCTGCTCATGTTGGTTTGGACTGGGCGGATAAAAAACAATATACCTGCGTTCAGTTTAAAAACGGTGATCGCATATTTCATATGATTGAACATACGCCTGAGACACTTGATATCTGGCTCAATGAGTTACACCAGAGAGCGAAAGGCAGGATTGCTATTGCCGTTGAGCTGAAGAAAGGCCCGGTGGTGTATGCACTCCAGAAGTACCCATTTGTCACTGTTTTCCAGTACACGCTTTGTCACTGGCCCGCTACCGACATGCTTTCTGGCCCAGTGGTGCGAAAAATGATCCGCCGGCATTGGCTTATAACAAACCAAGACCAAACCAGCTATAAAGCCAATTCTTGAGTTTTAAAAACAAGAACTATACACATTCCTATACACATTAGATCTCTGTTAGGGCAATTTCTGGCCCCGCTTGCCATCTGCTAACTCATCTATCTACCGTATCTTTCAGTTCACAGGGCAAGCGGGAAAATAACGCTGGTTGTGCCTAGTGAGTACCAGTAACAGCAACCATACCTTTTTTGGTATAAGCCACTACTTTTATAGCATTTGATACGGAAGTCAGCCTGTCATTAACATTGCTCCACACGACAAAAGGGTTAATGAACTAACTGAATGAACAGGTGAATTAAAATGTCCAATACATTAACAAAAGTACAGGATGCAAACGCTCGCCGTGGTGGTGATGTACTATTAGAAGTTCTTGAAAGTGAAGGAGTTGAATACATTTTCGGCAACCCGGGCACCACGGAATTACCGTTAATGGATGCACTTTTACGCCGCCCTAAAGTGTCCTATATTCTGGCTCTCCAGGAGGCTAGTGCCGTAGCAATGGCTGACGGTTATGCCCAGGCATCCGGCAAGCCTGGTTTCCTCAACCTCCACACGGCGGGCGGCTTGGGTCACGGCATGGGCGCTTTACTTAATGCGGCCTGCTCTCAAACTCCTTTAGTGGTCACGGCTGGCCAGCAGGATACGCGGCACTTTATGACCGATCCCCTGCTGCTTGGCGATCTGTGTAATATCGCAAAACCTGCCGTTAAATGGGCGCGTGAAGTGACCAGCGCGGATCAGCTTCCCGTGTTGCTGCGTCGTGCATTTCATGATGCCGACGCCGCCCCGAAAGGCGCGGCCTTCCTGTCGCTGCCAATGGATGTAATGGAGGAATTGAGCACTGTTAACATCGGCTCTCCGTCTAATATCGAACATAAATCTGTTGCGAGTTCTCTGCCTCTGCTAGCTGAAAAACTCGCGGCGTTTGCCCCTGGTAAAGTGGCAATCATTGCAGGCGACGAGATCAGCCAGTCCCAGGCGGCTAAACAGGTTGTCGATCTAGCTGAAATGCTCGCGGCTGACGTGTACGGCTCAACGTGGCCTAGCCGTATTCCATACCCTACCGCCCATCCACTATGGCGTGGGAACCTCACGACGAAAGCAACGGAACTTAATAAGGCGCTCTCCGGATATGATGCGATCTTTGCGCTGGGTGGAAAATCCCTTATCACTATCCTGTATTCAGAAGGTGACGCGGTGCCAGCATCCTGTCAGGTGTTCCAACTATCCGCCGATTCTGGCGATCTGGGGCGCACTTACGTTAGTGAATTGTCTGTTGTGGGTGATATTGCGCTTTCTCTCGATGCGCTGTTACCTCACCTGCACAAAACCACCGCGGATCGTCGCTCTGATTACCTGCGCCGTTTTGATGAGGCCAAGGCAAAATTTAACGCTGACAAAGCGAATCATGAGGAGCTGGTTAACGAACAATACAACGCAGCTGTAATCACTCCGGTAGTGGCTGCGTTCGAGGCTGCGCGTGCAATCGGGCCAGATGTGGCGATCGTGGATGAAGCTATTTCGACGTCGGGGGGCTTACGTAAAGCACTGAACAGTCCTAAAGCCGATCAATATGCTTTCATGCGTGGCGGCGGTCTGGGCTGGGGCATGCCTGCAGCGGTTGGTTACTCCCTGGGATTAGGTAAAGCTCCGGTGGTGTGTTTTGTCGGCGATGGGGCTGCCATGTACTCCCCACAGGCGCTGTGGACAGCTGCGCATGAGAAATTACCCGTCACGTTTATCGTGATGAATAATACTGAATATAACGTTCTTAAAAACTTCATGCGCTCGCAGGATGAATACACTTCAGCCCAGACAGATCGGTTCATCGCTATGGATTTAATCGCACCTGCCATTAATTACCAGGCTCTGGGCGCTTCGATGGGGCTGGAAACCTGCAAAATTCATCGCGCCTGTGATATAGCTCCTGCAGTCGAAGCCGCGATTGCCAGCGGCAAGCCCGGGTTGATTGAAATCATGATCAGCAAAGGTTAATTACTCTCCAGCCTGTGCTGTGTTCAGTTCGTCACGGATTTCGCGGCACAGGCTTAAAAACCGCTTTAGGCTCGGGTTTTTGTTTCTCGCATTCCACATTAAAACATTCTGTACCGTATTTGCTCCTGCGAGTTCTTTGTAAACCACTCCTCGTATTTGCGCATGCTGCATACTTGCCGGAATAAGCGCTACCCCAAATCCGTTAGCCACGAAATTAACGATCGTCTGCTGGCTTGATACCTCTAATCCGATATGAGGGCTAAAACCCGCTTTCTGACACTGGCTTAGAATAGTGTCGTACAGCATGGGTGCCATAGCTCGAGGCACGGTAATAAACTGATCGTCCCCCAAGCAAGCCAGGTTTAACGCTTCGTTATCAGCGAAATGGTGGTTGGCCGGTAAAGCTGCTATTAATGGCTCCTGCAAAATCACAAGAGAATTAATATCTGACGTGGTGGGCTCTCCAAATGAGATTGCCGCATCAATGCTCCCATCCTGTAAGGCGCTAATTAAGTCCGTTGGCACCAGCTCTTTAAATAGCAACTTAACGTCGGGGTAACTGGCTTTGTGTCGCATGGCGACCTGCGGTACCACGCTGTAGGACGCGTACATAGTCGCCGCAAGCTTCAAAAATCCCTGTTGTCCATCCGCTACTGCTCGCACGTTATTACAGGCCTGTTGCATAAGGGCCAAGATTGCGTGAGCGTCTGTTAAAAATTGTTCACCGGCAATTGTCAGCCTCACGCCTTTCGCATCCCGGGTAAAAAGTTTCGCCCCTACGTTGCTTTCAAGCTGTGCGATCTGCCTGCTCAAGGGAGGCTGTGAAATGCTCAGCCTCTCCGCCGCACGACCAATGTTCCCCACTTCTGCCACAGTACAAAAGCTTATTAATTGATTAAAAGTCGGTTTCATCATGTAGTTTTCTTAAATGAAAATCATCCTCTCATGGTAAATCATTAATTTCTTATGTGAAGATGACTCATCTACCCTGTCTTCCTCAATTTTCTATATAAGCAGAAAAGTACCGTTCTTCTTGGGATAACGGGATAACCTCAAAATAAAACAATATTATCAATTACTTATAAAACTGAGTTTATCCCAGTTATCCCAAAAAAGGCAGTTTATCCCAAGCTTTTTAACGCGCCGCTCACTTTTTTGAATATTAATTAAGCAGCGCAGTTGTAATCTGATGCTGTTTTGGTGCGTTAGTAGTTGCCGCCTCGCAGATCGTCAGGAAACGGCCGTAGCGGCGATCTGGCGGCGTAACAAATCCCTGTAGCCTTCATATACTTTATGTTCGGCATTGTGCAGCTTATAGTGCGCTTTTTGCCTGGCTAACTTGATGGCGCGTTCTTCCATAGATGCGCTCTTAACGGCCGGCGCTGTTTCTCGCTCTTTCTAAACGTTGAACGTACCATTGGCCCCACGCGGCTTCCTGCATTCCCTGAAAGCTGCCGCTCATGCAATATGTCTGTTTTATATACAGCGACATATTTTGCATGGGGAGCCATCCATGTCGGGATTTTCCGCCAGTTTGACAGTACCTGTTCCGGCATCGCCGGTCTGAAATCTATTTTAGCTGCCAGGGCAGGAGGCAAAGCGAGGAAGACATGCTCACCGGAAAATACGGCTTTTTTACTGCCTTCGGACCGGGTATGGATCTGCACTTCCTTGCCAGCCCGGGAAACCGCCACCACCTGATGGCCGGTTTTAATCTTCTCAGCCGGGATCTGACTTTTAAGTGCCGCCGTCAGCGCCTGCATTCCTCCCTTAAGCCTGAAAGACGCCGGGGAGCTCTCCCATGCCGGGTAGCGTTCGGGGGGCGAATCCAGCTGGCGTTCGTAGAGCATGTCACCCGGACGGCCGTGCGACATTACCGGAAGATTAAGCCGCTCGATCAGTTGCGCGAAGTCCGGTTGAATATCAGGCCAGACCCACGCTGCTCCCATATCTACATGAATGCCAGCGGAGGTGCCCGCCAGTTCCAGGCCAGACAGCACGCGCCCGCCCGTTCTGTCACGAGCCTCAAGGATCACATAATCAACACCCGCTTTTTCAAGCAGCGTGGCGGCATAAAGGCCGCTTATGCCCGCACCAATGATAACAGCGCTCTGCTTCATAATGTCGCTCCGGTCAGGGTTGTCGGGCTGAGATGTCCCGTTTTCAGATAAAAAAGTGCGCCAGAGGCGGTGGCCATAAGAGCAGGCATATCACCCGGTGGAAACCGCAGCCAGCTTCCTGCCCCATAGCAACCTTCCGGCGCATGGAGTTCCCCCTGCAGAAGAAGGATCTCTGCTCCGCCAACAAGCGGTGCACAGAAGATCCGCTCGCCCGGAGCAAGCTTCTGAAGCTGAACGGTTTCTGAAGCACCGGAGAATAAAGGGCAGACTTGTCTTTGCGGCTGACCGTGCCAGTTAGCTGCCTCCTGCGTATTTATCCTAACCGGCTGGCGCTCATCGGCAGACATCTGGCGCAGCTTGACGAAAATGGTTGTGCCGTCGCGACTTGAGGGCTGGTGAGAAGAACCGTCCGGGCTGCGCAGATACCAGCCGGCAGGATAGTCGACCCCGTTTTCGGTAAAAATACCGTCGAGCACCAGAATCTCTTCTCCGCCGGGATGGCTGTGTGCGGGAAATTTGGATCCGGGCGCATACCTGACAAGGCTGGTTGCGCGGGCCTGCTCGCGACCAATCCGGTCAAGCATCACGCGCTCAACGCCGGGCTGGGGAGAAGGTATCCACTGATAATCATCCGGGGTGACGATCGCACGCTGCGAAAAATCAGAATTCAGTAACATCATAGTCAGTGATTAGACGGCCCACAGGGGGCCGTCTAAGGCCTATTTGTTCGGCAGATTATCGTACACATCCAGAGCACGCGCGGTGTACGTCAACGCTGCGCCGGTATTCAGGTTAATGGCAACGGCCAGCGCTTCGGCGATCTCTTCGCGCGTGGCACCGTGCTTGACCGCAGCGTCCACGTGTACGGCCAGGCAACCGTCGCAGCGGGTGGTGACGGCCACCGCCAGGGCAATCAGTTCATGGGTTTTGGGATCGAGGTGCTTGTTTTCTGACGCCCCCTTATCCATTTGCTGAAAGCCTTTCATAAACTCTGGCTGCAGTTTGGCAAATTTGCCGATGGTGGCAAGCAGGCCACTGCGATATTCATTCCAGTTCAAGAACATTGAAAACTCCGGTTGTTGTTTGTTTCAGAAAAGTCATTTCATGACGTCGAAAATACGCACGTCAGGCGCACTGTTTAAAAAAGGTTTTAATCCGGCTACGACATCCTGCGTGAACAGCGGGCTGTTAAGGTAAGCCTCCGCCTGTGCCACGGTATTAAAACCGTGTAGCACCTGGACGTCCTCGTCGCGGACAAGCAGTTCTTTAGAGGTGGCACCCTCGATGGTGGTCAGAAACGGGGTTTTGTATTTCTGGTATACCCCTGCGGCTGCCGCACGGTTTTCATTACTGATATCCAGGGTGATTTGCAGATAAGCCATCGTTCTCTCCTTCGCTCAGGGTTGACGTAATACGCCCGTTTAACAAACGGTCTGTATTACCTTTCGTTGAGGACGATTATCAGAAAGCCAGACAGCTTCAACAACTCAGATAAACTTGCGGAGTAGAAAAGAAATTCTATGTCGTTGAAGAAGCATTACGCGCCCGTAGTGATTGCCGGGGCAGCGTAATGCCTGAGGGGAAAGTTTATGAACGGTCCGAGACAACATCCTGAAGGAGCCAGTCATGGAAAACTTTTACTTCATCCCGCATGACTTTTTGCTGCGGGGTGACGAGATAATAGGACCATTTGAGCGGCCAGCGATGGTTGGGGTGTAGCTGGACCAGTTGCCCGGTTTCGATGAGCTGCTTCACCAGCGCGTATCGCACGATAGCTACGCCCCTGCCACTCAGCGTCGCCAGAATCACAGCTGAAGTGGAATTAATATGCAGCCCGCTTTCCAGCGCTTCGGGGGCACCGACCGTTCTCAGGACATCATCCCATGATGGAAAATCCGCGCCTGGATGCGGCGTGTCATCGTGAATGAGTTTTTGCGTGGCGAGCCATTCACTGCAGGCCATTTTCCCGGGTGGCACCAGGTGCGGGCTGCAGATCAGCACGGCTTCCTCATCCATCAGCCAGGTTTTATTCACGCCGGGCCAGTCGCCCTGTCCACAGCGAATACCGATATCCGCCTCGCCGTGCGACACGTCCATTAGCTTTTCCGTCACGTTAAGCCGCAAATCGATATTCTCATGCGATTCCGCAAACCGGTTCAGGCGGTCCATCAGCCAGTTCATCATCAGTACCTGAGAAGCCGTCACCACCACCACCGAGCGCGACCGGCGGCCGCGAAGCTTGTTTAATCCGGTTTCCAGTTTGTCGAGTCCCTGCGTGATGTCCTGCAGTGCCTCCTGCGCTTCGTCGACCAGCGTCAGCCGCTCTTTTCCTGAACGGGTGCGGTGAAGAAGCGGGTGTCCGACCCAGTCTTCCAGAGAGCGCACCAGTTGGCCTACTGCGGCGGGCGTAACGCCAAGTTCCTGAGCCGCGCCGGTAAAGCTGCCGTGCCTGGCGGTGGCTTCAAAAGCGTGCAGCCATTTAAGTCGGTTTAGCGATCGCATTGTGGTCATCCTGATTCATAATTTTCCTCAGTATACGCCAGCGAGAAAGATTTTCTTTCCTGAGTCGCAATTTCTTCTCAGTCGTCAATCAGGGGCCCGGGTGGCATTCTGATTTCACACGATGAGGAGCGCAGCTTTTCATCAATGACAACCATATGAATTTAAAGAGGTTAGCGATGAACGCATCTTTTGCCGGTAAAAAACTGTTAGTGGTCGGTGGTACAAGCGGTATGGGCTTCGAAACGGCGAAGCTGGTTCTGAAAAATGGCGGCAGCGTTGTGCTGGTTGGCAATCGCCAGGACAAAGCCGAGCAGGCCCGCCAGGCGCTGGCTGCAGATGGTCAGGTTTCCATCATCGTTGCCGACCTGATGAAAGAAGAAGGTATGCAGCACGTGGTGAATACCATTAATGCCGAACACAAGGATATCAGCCTGCTGGTCAATGCTGCTGGCGTATTTTTCCCGAAACCGTTCACCGAACATGAAGCGTCAGACTATGACATGTACATGAACATTAACCGCGCGACGTTCTTTATTACCCGTGACGTGGTGCGCAATATGGTCGAGGCCGGCATTAAAGGCTCCATCGTTAATATCGGATCCATGTGGGCACAGCAGGCCATCGGTGCCACTCCGTCTTCAGCGTACTCAATGGCAAAAGCGGGTCTGCACGCGCTGACCAAAAACCTGGCCATTGAGCTGGGTGAAAAAGGGATCCGCGTGAATGCAGTTTCTCCGGCCGTTGTTCACACGCCGATTTACGAAGGCTTCATTCCGAAAGACGACGTGAAGGACGTAATGAGCAGCTTTGACAGCTTCCACCCGATCGGCCGCGTGGGTACCCCGGTCGATATCGCGGAAACTGTTGCTTTCCTGCTTTCTGACAAGACTGGCTGGGTCACCGGCGCTATCTGGGATATCGATGGCGGCGTGATGGCTGGCCGTAACGCCTGATGACCATGCCGCACGCGCTTACCCGCGTGCGGCACTGGAGTAATTATGCAAATCCAGACCGCGCATTATGACCTTGTCACCTCGTGGCAGGGGGGCATGGCCAGCCGGACGCTCTGCCAGTCCTTTTCCGCAGACAACGCTCCGTCTGCCCTGCAAAGTCATGTTATCGATTCCGATGAACCGGTTTCGCTGGGTGGAGAAGGGCTGGCTCCTGACCCCCAGGAGCTGATGCTCGCTGCGTTTAACGCCTGCATAATGGCCGCCTTTATTCTCGAAGCCAGGGCTGAAGGTCTCGCCCTTACGCATCTTGAAATTCACACTGACGGGCACCTTCCGAAGGGTATACCTGCCTCCGGTGACAGACCTGCAGAGGATGCCTCCGGCAGGCTTGTGTATGTCATCCACGTAAGCGGTAGCGGCACGGTGCATCAGTTTGAAGGGGTCCATCAGCGGGTGATTGACTCCTCCCTGAACCGGTGGTTACTGGCCCAGAATATGCTGATCGAAGGTGACTTAATACTGAGCTGACGCGGCTGGATTGTTTTGTTCAACAGGAAAAAATGATATGACCACACCAAGAGTAACCCCCTGGCAGGATGAAGAGCCCGTTGACGCCAATCTTCTCAACGCGATAAAGGCCCGTCGGCCCGGCGGAAAACTGATAGCTATTGACCGGGTATTACTGAAGAGTGCCCCCATGGCCACGGGCTGGAACGAACTGATGGTACGGGTACGTCAGGAATTTTCGTTCAGCCTTGAATATCGGGAACTGATCATGCTGCGTGTTGCCTGGCTGAATAAAGCAGAATTTGAATGGAACGTGCACTACCCTGCCTATCTGGATGCAGGCGGAACGGCTGAAAAAGCAGAAGCCCTGCGGTTATCCTCCGCGCCACACATCTTTAATGACACCGAAACGTTGCTGATACATCTTGCGGACCAGTCCACACGGAACGTCGTGGTTGAGGAGAACATCATCGGGGCGCTGAAAAGCCTGTTAGGTGAAAAAGAGACCGTGGAAGCGGTTGCCACTGTCGCCGCCTATAACATGGTATCCCGTTTTCTCGTCGCCCTTGCCATCTGATATCCCTAATTTTTCCGGTGCAATATATGAATAAAAAATATCACGCTATGCAGATCGTTGCCCCCGGGGTGCTGGAAATGACAGAGCGGCCGGTACCCGCTCCAGGCCCGGATGAGGTGCTCATCAGAATTGAAGCATGCGGCGTATGCGGTGCCGATCTCCGGGACGCGGAAAAAGCGCCGCAGGCGGGCCAGCCCGGCCGTATACCGGGACATGAAATTGTCGGATTTATTGCCCGGAAGGGGAACAGGGTACCCGATATCTGGCAAACCGGTCAGCGGGTTGGCATCGGGCGTCTGGGGGGATACTGTCAGCACTGCAAACCCTGTCGCAGCGGGCTTTTTCACCTCTGTGAAAACCAGCTTACGCCAGGACTCAGCTGCGATGGCGGCTACGCAGAGTACGTTGTCATGCGGCATACCGCGCTGATAGCCATCCCCTCCGCGCTCTCTTCCGTACATGCAGCGCCGATCCTTTGCGCCGGTACCGCAACCTTCAACGCACTGCGTAATTCTGGCGCCAGAGCGGGTGACAGAGTGGCGGTTCTCGGAATGGGTGGCCTTGGCCACATGGCCGTTCAGTACGCCCGTAAAATGGGCTTTGAGGTGACCGTAATTGCGCGGGGTAATGAAAAAGAACGAGCGGCCATTGAGCTGGGTGCGCATCACTACATCGATACACTTAAGGAAAGCGCATCAGAACGTCTGAAAAATGACGGCGGTGTGGATTTTATTGTGGCAACGGCACCGGCTTCAGAAACGGTATCAGCCCTTCTGTCCGCGCTGGCTCCACGGGGAAAAGGGATCCTGCTGGGTACCGGACAAACGCCGGTGCAGGTCGCGCCGGGTATGATGATCGGCGCTGAACGCACCCTGACAGGATCCTTCGTCAGCACACCGGCGCAAACCGAGCGCGCACTACAGTTCAGCCACCTCTTTCAGGCTTTGCCTGTTACAGAGCGACTGCCATTTGAAAGGGCAAATGAGGCGCTCAGCAGACTGAAACAGGGTCTGGCGCGATACCGGATAGTGCTCACCATGAATCAGGATAATTAATCACATGTCCGCAGAACATTTCCTGCCCGTAGCAGATCAGAAAAACAATATCATCCGCCTGTCGGCCGCACAGGCTCTCGCCGGTGCTAACTCCGTCGTCTTTTATGCGACAGGCGCGATTGTTGGTAACGCACTGGCTCCCAGCAGTTCGCTGGCCACTCTTCCCATCACCATGTTTGTTCTGGGGATGGCGGCCTGTATCTTGCCGTTAGGTTCACTGGCGCGGACAAATGGTCGTAAGGCCGCCTTTATGGTCGGCACCGGGGCAGGCGTCATTACCGGACTGACGGCTGCTCTGGCCGTCTTCATCGGCTCATTCCTGCTGTTCTGCATTGCTGCATTTATGGGCGGTGCCTATGCGGCGGTCGCGCTAAGCTTTCGTTTTGCCGCAACGGATGGCGTTACGCCCGAACGCCGGGCCCGGGCCCTGTCGCTGGTTATGGGGGGAGGAGTGATAGCTGGCGTGGTTGGTCCTATGCTGGTTTCCGGAACGATGCACCTCTGGCCGCCTCATACCTTTGCCGTCACGTTCATCGCCCAGGCGCTCGTGGCCGTTATATCAGCGTTCATTCTTAAAGGCGTGAAAACGATAGATTCCGTCAGCACGGTTGGAACAGGTGGACGACCTCTGAGCGTAATAGTCCGACAGCCGGGGTTTGCCAGAACCGTATTCAGCGGTGCGGTAACCTATATGGTGATGAACTTCCTGATGACGGCAGCACCACTCTCGATGCACATGCACGGCATTTCTCAGCAGGCGTCAAATCTCGGTATCCAGTGGCATGTTATTGCCATGTACGGTCCCGGTTTTTTCACCGGTAAATTAATTAACCGCTTTGGGGCTATGCGTATCGCCGCTGCGGGTCTGCTTATCACGGCATGCTCTGTGCTGGCCGGACTCGGTGGAACCGATATTTTCCACTACTGGCTGTCGTTAATATTGCTGGGTCTGGGCTGGAACTTTGGCTTCACCGGCGCATCGGCGAAGATCATTGAATATCACCGACCCGAAGAGAAAACCCAGGTCCAGTCCCTGAACGATTTTGTGGTGTTTGGGGTGATGATTGTTGGGTCATTTTCTTCAGGGGCCCTGCTCAGTCTCTACGGCTGGAACGCCGTCCTGTGGGGATCCCTTGTTCCCGTTGGGCTTGCATTTTTAGGTATTATTAACGGGTTGCGGACAAAAAAGCAGGATAAATTAAGCTTCTGAAGCAGTTATATTTGCGGCCTGGAAGCGGTTTATATTGATGTGAAAGGTATCCAAAGCCCAAAATCAACGAGCATGATTTTGGGTATATTTCTCGATGTTCACTAGCCCCATAATCTAATCAACGTCCGTTTCTCGCTCTTAACAGACATTCAACATACACCGTTGTATTTTGCATAAGGCCGAAATCCTGCTTCTTACCCAGCAGAACCCCGACCTCCCTTCACCCGCCTCAGTGCGCCGTAATATAAGGCTCCTTCACAAACTCCGCCAGCAGCCAGACCATATCATGCAGTAGCCCTGTGAGTTCTTTCGCCACGTTCGCAGGCAACGTCCCACCCATAACCGCCAGCGTTAACGCCACGGCATAGTCCACCTGTAGCGTCGTCTCCTGCCAGCAGTCCGGCACGCAGGAGTTAATCTTTTCTCCCGCAATCAACTGTTCAACGAGATACGTTGGAAGTTCAGCTTCACAGCATTCCCGTAGTTGCTTAAGCGCAGCCAGCAATCGCTTACAGAGCGTGGCAAACGTTACCGAGTCGTCAGTTTCAACAAGCACGCTCACATAGGCGGCACAAGCATCTGCCAGTGCGAAAAGATCCACAGAATCGGGAATTGGGTTATTGATGAGATGATGAACAACACTTTCTTCAGAAAGCGCATAAGAAAATCCAGGGGTAGTCGCCATTTAGCATCCTCTATGTGCAAAAAAACGTCATGTTATGCTAACGGGTTCCTACGCCCGGTTACGGATGTGCCGCAACGCAGGCACTTTACGACCGTGAAGAATGGATGAAAAGCGATGCCCCTGAATTACATAAGGTTGCTTGCAGGTTTGCGAGGCGGCTTCCAGAAGGGTATTGCCGGGTGGCGGCTACGCCTTACCCGGCCTACAAAACCAAAATACCAAAAAACCCCCACCGCGACACGAACCGTAGGCCCGTGCAAGCGCAGCGCCGCCGGGCACAGCCGCACCGAGCTACCCCTCACTCATCATCGTCAAAAACCGCTTCACCGTCCGCGAACGCTCAAACCGACGCCAGCAGAGCGCGATATCGGTATAAAGTTCCGGTGAGTTCAACGCATGATAGGTGACATTCGGCGGAGAAATGGCCGCCATCGATTTCGGCACCAGCGCGAATCCGCCGCCCGCGGAAACCATGCTCAGCGAAGATGAAAGCTGTGACGCCTGCAGCGCGTGCTGCACGTCGATTCCGGCCCGCTCGCAGTAGCTGTAAACCCTGTCATACAATCCCGGCGCGACCTCCTGCGGGAACAGCACCACCGGTGTATCCCGCAGCTGCTCTAAGGCCAGCGAATCGCTCTCCGCCAGCGGATGGTCGCGATGCAGCGCCACCACCATCGGCTCGCGGTCGAGAATTTTGATTTCAAACATCTTGCTGCTTTCGCACGGCAGGCGCACGAAGGCGATATCCAGTTCACCGTCCGCCAGCATCGTCGTCAGCGACGACATATTCGCTTCTACCTGATGAACCTGCACCGCCATGTTCTGCACCTGAAACTGACGGATTAGCGCGAAAATCTGAGGATGAAAAGCGTCGGAGCTGGTGATGCCTATCGACAGGCTGCCGTTCAGTCCGCGCGCGATGCCGCGCGCTTTCTCCAGCGCGGCGTCGCTCAGCGCCAGGATCTTACAGGCGTCCTCATAGAAGGCTTCTCCCGCCTCGGTCAGCTCTACGCCTCGCGTCAGACGCCTGAACAGCGGGGTGCCCACTTCCTCTTCGAGCCGTTTGATCTGCTGACTCAGAGGTGGCTGTGAAATGCCCAGCGCTTTGGCTGCTTTGGTGAAGTGTCGCTCGCGTGCAACCGCGACAAAATACCGCAGATAACGAAGTTCCATATCTAAAACGTCTCAAACCAGCATGGTTTCTATATTGGAACTCTCTGCTGAATCGGGTCAACATTTATTTAACCTTTCTAAATAAAGTTGAAGAGGACGAGCATGATGATGCATTCATCTGCCTGCGACTGTGAGGCCAGCTTGTGCGAGACCCTGCGTGGGTTCTCCGCCCAGCATCCTGACAGCGTGATCTATCAAACATCGCTAATGAGCGCCCTGCTAAGCGGCGTATACGAAGGTGAGACCACCATCGCCGATCTGCTGGCACACGGTGATTTTGGCCTGGGTACGTTCAACGAACTGGATGGCGAAATGATTGCCTTCAGCAGCCAGGTATACCAGCTGCGTGCCGACGGCAGCGCCCGGGCCGCGAAGCCGGAGCAGAAAACGCCGTTCGCGGTGATGACCTGGTTTCAGCCGCAGTACCGTAAAACCTTTGATACGCCGGTCAGCCGTCAGCAGATCCACGATGTGATCGACCAGCAAATCCCGTCCGATAACCTGTTCTGTGCGTTGCGTATCGACGGTAATTTCCGCCACGCCCACACCCGCACCGTACCGCGCCAGACGCCGCCGTACCGGGCGATGACCGACGTGCTGGATGACCAGCCGGTGTTCCGCTTCAACCAGCGCGAGGGCGTGCTGGTCGGGTTCCGCACCCCGCAGCATATGCAGGGCATTAACGTGGCCGGTTATCACGAGCATTTTATTACTGACGACCGTCAGGGCGGGGGACACCTGCTCGACTATCAGCTTGAGAGCGGTGTGCTCACCTTCGGCGAAATTCACAAGCTCATGATTGACCTGCCCGCCGACAGCGCATTTTTACAGGCCAACCTTCACCCCAGCAATCTGGATGCAGCGATCCGTTCCGTCGAAAACTAACAGGAGAACTACCGTGAACAGTGAGAAACAGTCACGTCAGTGGGCGCATGGCGCCGATATGGTTGTCGGCCAGCTGGAAGCGCAGGGCGTGAAGCAGGTGTTCGGGATCCCGGGGGCGAAAATCGACAAAGTGTTTGACTCCCTGCTGGACTCCTCCATCGAGATCATTCCCGTGCGTCACGAAGCGAATGCGGCGTTTATGGCGGCAGCGGTAGGGCGGTTGACCGGTAAAGCCGGGGTGGCGCTGGTGACCTCCGGTCCCGGCTGTTCCAATCTGATCACCGGCATTGCCACCGCCAACAGCGAGGGCGACCCGGTGGTCGCCCTGGGCGGGGCGGTCAAACGCGCGGATAAAGCGAAGCTCGTGCACCAGAGCATGGACACCGTCGCCATGTTCAGCCCGGTGACCAAATATGCCGTCGAAGTCAGCTCGCCGGACGCGATTGCCGAGGTGGTATCGAACGCGTTTCGCGCTGCCGAGCACGGCAGGCCGGGGGGCGCGTTCGTCAGCCTGCCGCAGGATATCGTCGACCAGCCTGCGACGGGGGCGATTTTACCCGCCAGCGGTGCGGCGCTGATGGGGCCGGCACCGGAGTCTGTGATTAACGACGTGGCGAAGCTTATCGAAAACGCTAAAAACCCGGTCATTTTACTTGGCCTGATGGCCAGCCAGCCCGCGAACAGCGATGCCCTGCGTAAGCTGCTGGAGAAAAGCCGTATCCCTGTCACCAGCACCTATCAGGCCGCCGGGGCGGTGAACCAGGAGAACTTTACCCGCTTTGCCGGACGCGTCGGCCTGTTCAATAACCAGGCGGGCGACCGACTACTGCATCTGGCGGATCTGATTATCTGCATCGGCTACAGCCCGGTGGAGTACGAGCCGTCTATGTGGAACAGCGGCGACGCCACACTGGTGCACATTGACGTGCTGCCTGCCTATGAAGAGCGTAACTACGTGCCGGATCTTGAGCTGGTGGGGGATATCGCCGGAACGCTGAACCTGCTTGCCAGCCGGATCGAGCATAAGCTGGAGCTGAGCCAGCGCGCCTCTGAAATCCTGGTCGATCGTCAGCATCAGCGGGATCTGCTCGATCGTCGCGGCGCCTCGCTCAACCAGTTTGCCCTGCACCCGCTGCGCATCGTGCGCGCCATGCAGGACATCGTCAATAACGACGTGACCCTGACCGTGGATATGGGCAGCTTCCACATCTGGATCGCCCGCTACCTCTACAGCTTCCGCGCGCGTCAGGTGATGATCTCCAACGGCCAGCAAACCATGGGCGTTGCCCTGCCGTGGGCGATTGGTGCCTGGCTGGTGAACCCGGGCCGCAAGGTGGTATCGGTCTCCGGTGACGGCGGTTTCCTGCAGTCGAGCATGGAGCTGGAAACCGCGGTGCGCCTGAACGCCAACGTGCTGCACATCATCTGGGTGGATAACGCCTACAACATGGTGGCGATCCAGGAAGAGAAAAAATACCAGCGCCTTTCCGGCGTCGAGTTCGGCCCGGTCGATTTCAAAGTCTATGCCGATGCCTTCGGCGCGAAAGGCTTTGCCGTGGAGAGTGCTGAAGCGCTCGAACCGACGCTGCGCGCGGCGATGGATGTCGATGGCCCGGCCGTGGTGGCCATTCCCGTCGACTACAGCGATAACCCGCTGCTGATTGGCCAGCTCCATCTCAGTCAGATTTTGTGACTCAATATAAGGACAGAGAAATGCAAAAAGTTGCTCTCGTAACCGGCTCAGGCCAGGGGATTGGTAAAGCGATTGCGCTGCGCCTGGTGAAGGATGGCTTTGCCGTTGCCATTGCCGACTATAACGATGAGACGGCAAGAGCCGTCGCCGATGAAATCATCCGCAACGGCGGCAAGGCCGTCGCCGTGAAGGTGGATGTCTCTGACCGCGAGCAGGTGTTTGCGGCGGTGGAAAAAGCGCGCACCGCGCTGGGCGGATTTAACGTCATCGTTAATAACGCCGGGATTGCGCCGTCCACGCCTATCGAATCCATCACGCCAGAGATTGTCGACAAGGTCTACAACATCAACGTGAAAGGGGTGATCTGGGGTATTCAGGCTGCCATCGACGCGTTTCGCAAAGAGGGGCACGGCGGGAAGATCATCAACGCCTGCTCCCAGGCAGGCCACACCGGCAACCCGGAACTGGCCGTGTACAGCTCCAGCAAGTTCGCGGTTCGCGGCTTAACCCAGACCGCAGCGCGAGACCTTGCTCCGCTGGGCATCACCGTTAACGCCTATTGCCCGGGCATCGTCAAAACGCCGATGTGGGCGGAAATCGACCGTCAGGTCTCCGAGGCGGCGGGCAAACCGCTTGGCTACGGGACGGAAACTTTTGCCAAACGCATCACGCTGGGTCGTTTGTCCGAGCCGGAAGATGTCGCCGCCTGCGTTTCATACCTCGCCGGGCCGGATTCTGATTACATGACCGGGCAATCCTTATTGATTGATGGTGGGATGGTGTTCAACTAAATACTAATAAGCTCTGACATGAGTTTTCCCCTGCCCCCGTGCAGGGGCTTTTTTTTGTCTCCTTAGCCATTGTGCATTACACTGCGCGCTGCAAAACTTTAGTCATTACGATCTGACAGGCGGTAACAGCGATGAACGGAACAATCACAACGTGGTTTAAAGATAAAGGCTTTGGATTTATCAAAGATGAAAACGGCGATAACCGCTATTTTCATGTGATTAAGGTCGCCAACCCTGATCTGATTAAGAAAGATGCGGCGGTGACGTTCGAACCGACGACGAATAATAAAGGCCTTTCCGCCTATGCGGTGAAGGTGATCCCCGAGAGTAAACACCTTTATATTGCGGGCGAGCGCGTGAAGCTCACCTCGATCAAATCCTTCGTGGTGTTCAGCGAAGAAGAGCCGGTTGAAACCAAAATCGACAAAGAAAACGCGGTGCTGTCGGTGGGTCTGCTGATGAACAGCATTAAACCAAAATCCGAGGTAAAATCGGGTGAAATGCGCACCGTGAAGAAGCTGGCGATCACGACCTTCCAGAACACGACGCTGATCTTTACCGAAGATGAAATTGACATTGACGCTACGGTCAAGCTGCTGAAGTGATTTGTTGCCGGGTGGCGGCGATGCCTTACCCGGCCTACGAAAAACCCTCAACGCGGCACGAAACGTAGGCCCGGTAAGCATCGCGCCACCGGGCACAGCCGCACCCGTTTACCCCATCCTGTGCTCGCCCCGTAACATCGCCTCCCGATCAAACACCTTCTGGATCTCCCCGTGTGCCATAAATGCCGCCCGGTCGGACATATGGGCAATCACGTCCGCATCGTGGCTCACCAGCAGATAGGTCATGTCGTGGGCGGCTTTCAGGCGGTTGAGCAGGTTCAGAATTTCCGCCTGCACGGACATATCCAGTGCCGAGGTCGGTTCATCCAGCAGCAGAAGCTGCGGGCGCAACAGCAGCGCACGGGCAATCGCCACGCGCTGACGCTGGCCGCCGGAAAGCTGGTGCGGATAACGTTTCCCCGCATCGGCAGACAGGCCCACCTGTTTAAGCGCATCCGCCACCTTTTCCGCAATCTGCGTTTCGCCATGGATGTTCAACGGCTCCGACAGCGTGCGTGCAATGGTGTGGTTCGGGTGCAAAGACGCCCACGGATCCTGAAACACCATCTGCACGTTGCGACGCAGCGTGCCTTGAAAACGTCGCCCGGGCGTTAACGTCTCTCCCAGTAGCGTAATGTTCCCGCGCCACTCGCGCTGCAGCCCCGCCAGCACGCGCAGAAGGGTCGATTTCCCGCAGCCGGATTCCCCGATCAGGCTGAAGGTTTCGCCTTTCGCGATGGTAAAGCTGGCGGCAGAGACCGCCGTCTTTTCCCCGAAGGTGACCTGAACCTGGTTAACCTCAACGAGCGCCATCGTTCGCCTCCTTCCACGGCTGCGAACGGTCGAGCGTCGGCAGCATCTGCCCAAAGGTATTGGCATTTGGCCTGCAGGTCCACAGGGTGCGCGTATACGGATGCGTTGCCTGAGGGAGTTGGCTTGCCGCCATCTCATCTACCTTTTCGCCCTGATACATCACCAGCACGCGGTCGCAGTGTTCCGCCACCAGCGGCAGGTCATGGCTGATTAACAGCATCGCCATCTGGCGCGCTTCACACTGCTGCACCAGCAGTTCGAGGATCTGGTTGCGCAGGCGAGCGTCCAGCGCTGAGGTCGGTTCGTCGGCAATCAGCACCTGCGGGTTGTTGATGAGCGCAATCGCAATCATCACCCGCTGGCCCATGCCGCCGGAAAGTTCGCCGGGATAACGCTGAAGCACATGTTCGCTCAGTCCGACAGCGCGAATGATGTCGTGAATGCGCGCCACGCGTTCTGAACGGGGCAGGCGCTGATGCAGCGTGAGCGCCTCGTCAAGCTGGGCGGCAACGCTTTTCACCGGATTGAGCGCGTAGCGCGGGTCCTGCAAAACCATCGCAATCCCGTTGCCGCGCAGCGCTTGCCAGCGGCGGGCGTTCAGGGTCAGCAGATCGTTGCCCAGCACGTTAAGTTGCCGGGCGCTCACCATGCCGGGCTTACGTACCAGCCCCATCAGGGCGCGGGCAGACATCGATTTACCCGAGCCGGATTCACCCACCAGCGCCAGACGCTCGTTGCCAAGCGTAAAGCTCAGGTTGTTGACCACGCGTGCGGCGGGGTAGTCGATATTCAGCGCATCGACGATAACGCGGTGTTCAGTCATGTTGCGGCTCCAGTACGTCACGCAGGCCATCGCCTAGCAGGTTAAAGGCCAGGCTGGCAAACAGAATGGCTCCGCCGGGAATGGCGGCGATCCACCACTGGTCGAAAATCACCTGCATGCCGTCAGCAATCATTGCCCCCCATTCAGCCATTGGCGGACGGGCGCCAAGGCCGAGGAAACCGAGCCCGGCGGCGGCCAGAATAATGCCGGCCAGATCCAGCGCCAGACGCACAATCGCAGACGGCAGACACAGCGGCAGAATATGGCCGACCAGCAGGCGCGGGCCGCGAATTCCCATCATCTCGGCAGCGGCCAGATAATCACTGTGGCGCAGACGCTGAATTTCGCTTCGCGCCTGACGTGCATAAGCAGGCCAGGTGGTTAAGGCCAGCGCCAGCGCGCCGTTGACCAGCCCCGGACCCAGCATCGCCACAAACGCGAATGCAAGGATGAGGCGCGGCATCGACATCACCACGTCGGTAAAGCGCATCAGGAGGCGCTCCATCCAGCCGCCGTAGTAGCCGGACAGGATCCCCACCAGCAGCCCGGTGGGCAGGGTAATGACCGTCACTAAGGCCACCAGCCCGAGCGCCGGACGGGTACCGTAAATCAGGCGCGAGAGCAGGTCGCGCCCGTAGCTGTCGGTGCCGAGCCAGTGCTGGCTATTCGGTGCCTGCAGGCGCGAGGCGGCGTCCTGCCAGTTCGGGTCAACCGGTGCAAGCCAGGGGGCGAACAGGGCGATCACCATCAGCAGCACGATGGCAATCAACCCGCAAAAGGCGGCAGGCGAACGGTGCAGGCGACGTATAAAGAGATAAAACGGCATCAGCGCACCCTGGGATCGGTTGCCTGCACAAGCAGGTCGGTAAGGTTATTGATCAGCACAAAACAGATGCCAATCAGCAGCGTGCCGCCCATGACGGCGGTAGTGTCTCCGGCGAACAGGGCGGTGGTGAGGTAGCGTCCGATGCCTGGCCAGGAGAAGACGGTTTCCGTTAATACCGCACCTTCCAGCATGCTGGTGTAGGCCAGCGCAATCACCGTCAGCAGGGTGCTGCGAATGTTCGGCAGCACGTGGCGCAGCAGAATAGTCATCTCCCCGGCCCCTTTGGCGCGAGCGAGCAGGATGTACTCTTTGTTCATTTCGCTCAGACAGGCGGAGCGCGTCAGGCGGGTAATGCTTGCGAGCGAGTAATAAGCCAGCAGCAGCACCGGCAGCACAAGGTGGCTGAGGGCGTTGCGAAACGCCTCGCGATCGCCAGAAAGCCAGGTATCCACCAGCGCAAAGCCGGTGCGTGGTTCTACGGTGAACTGCCAGATGTCATTCAGCCTGCCGGGACCCGCGCTCCACTGCAGCTTCGCGTAGAACAGGGCCAGCATCAGCAGGCCAAGCCAGAAAATCGGCACCGAGTTGCCGAGCAGGGTGAGCGTTCTGAGCGTTAAATCAAGCGGCGAACCGGCATAGCGGGCGCACAGCACTCCGGCAATCACGCCGAGCACGGCGCCGATGATTAAGGCCAGCGTAGCCAGTTCGAGCGTGGCGGGAAAAGCGTGCAGCAAGTCCTGCAACACCGGCTGGCCGGTGGCGCTGGCAGTGCCCAGATCACCGTGGGCAAGGTCTTGCAGGTAGTACCAGAACTGCACGGGCAGGGGGCGATCTAACCCGAGCTGGTGGCGAACCTGATCGTAGGTGGACTGGCTGGCGTGATCGCCGACGATCTGCAGCACGCGATCGACCGGTGAAAATGCCGAGAGCGCAAACGTGACGAGCAGCAGCCCGAAAAGCGTGAGCAGCAGAGTCAGCAGAGCCTGAAGCACGCGGGTGGAAAGATGTGGCATGGGAAATCTCTTCATGCCGGGTGGCGGCTTCGCCTTACCCGGCCTACAAAACCGAGAACACAGGCCGGGTAAGCGCAGCGCCACCCGGCAACAAAGGCTACTTCGTGACGCGATCGTACCAGACCATGTCCGCGTTCAAGCCCTGCTGATATCCCTTCACGTTATCGCGCACCACGATCTGGGTTTTGCCCTGATCGACGAACACATACGGCGAGCTATGTTGCAGCTGTTCCTGCATTTTCTTGTACAGATCCAGACGTTTCGCCGGATCCGGCTCGGCAACCGCCGCCAGCGTGGCTTTGTTAAGCTCGGGAATTTTCCAGCTGTTCAGACCGGCTACGGTACTGGATTTGCCATCGTTCCACGCAAAGGCGCTGGCGTTAGAGTGCGCATCAAAGTAGTCCGGGATCCACAGACGAATCGCCGCCTGATGCTGCTTTGCGCGCACGCGGGCATAGACCTGGCTCCCGGCAGCGGGCAGCAGATCGACCTTCACGCCCCCCTGAGCAAAGCTCGCCTGCATGGACTGGGCGATGGTGATAAACGGCGGCTTGTTCTCCACGTCCAGCGTGAAGTGCGCGTCTTTAATGCCCGCTTTGGCGAGAATTTCTTTCGCCTTAGCCGGGTCAAACGTGAATGGATTCGCTTCCAGCGCGCCCGGCAGACCGACCGGCAGGAAGCTCTGATGCACAAAATACTGGCCTTTCAGCAGGTTTTTGGTAATGCCTTCATAATCAACCAGCCAGCGTGAAGCCTCCCAGAACGCCGGGTTGTTGAGCAGCGGGTTAGCGCTGTTGCCGGTGTTAAACACCAGATAATTTTGCTCGGCGGACGGAATGCTCAGCACCTTCACGCCCGGCTTGCCCTCCAGGGCGCTAATCTGGTCTGCACCCAGATCGCGCGCCACGTCGGCATCACCCTGCTGGATCAGCAGGCGACGGGAAGCCGGATCGGGAACGTTTTTAATGATGATGCTTTTAAGCTTCGGCGCGCCGCCGGGAGCCGATTCATTGGCTTCCAGCACGATAGCCTGATGCGGCTGATAAACGCGCATTTTGAACGCGCCGCTGCCTGCCGAGTGCATTTTCAGCCAGGCGTTGCCGAAGTCGTTGTCCTTCACGTTCGCCACCACCTGCTTTTCATCGACGATGGAGGCAATCGGCGTGGAGAGAATATTCAGCGCCACCGACGGGCTAACGTCCGCCGTCCAGTGAAGCTGGAGGGTATGGTCATCCACTTTTTTCAGCTGGCTGGCGATGTTGCTCGCGTCCCAGCCCAGCACGTTGAGGATAAACGCCGGGGATTTGTTCAGCGTCACGGCGCGGGTATACGAGAAGATCACGTCTTCCGGGCGCAGTGGGTTTCCGGAAGCGAATTTCGCATCGGGCTTAAGCTTGATGGTCAAGGTTTTTGCTGCCGCGTCGGCTTCCCAGCTTTCCGCCAGAATCGGCGTGATTTTTTCCGGGTTATCGCGGTCCGGTTGCACCAGACGCTGATACAGGCTCGGTACGGTCTGGATGCTGGAGAGCTCGTTGGCTTCGGCCGGGTCTAGGCTTACGATGTCATCAAGCCCCTGGGCAACCACCAGCGTATTCGGCGGAGTAGCGGCGTGGACTGCGTTTGAGAGCGCGGCCAGCACCAGTAACGGCAACAGTTTTTTTGTCATAGCGATCCCTGAAATAACTCTATTGTGATTGTTTTATGCTCCGCTACGTTAGGTCGACTAAGACATTCCGCAAAGTCGAAATTCAGCTTTGCTTATGCCTTCCGGGAATAACGCATACGCTAAGGCTATTAGAATGCGCTGCTTTTCGTCCGCTTTTTAACCTGCTATAACAAACTCCTTACCTTTCAGGGAGTCACCGCCGTGCCCGAAATCAATCAACATGGTCAAACCGTTAACGATATTGTTCCAGACTGGAAATGCGCCCAGATCTTAACCCGCACCCCACTTACCGGTCAGTATTGCCGACTGGAGCCGCTGGATACCGATCGCCATTCGGCTGATTTATACGAAGCCTACGCGCTGGGTGATGACAGTGACTGGACGTGGCTTGCCAGCACTCAGCCGGAAAGCGTTGAGGCCACTGCGCACTGGGTGCTGGGAAAGGTGATGGATGACGATCTGGTGCCCTTTGCCGTAATCGATTTACGCACTGAACAGGCGGTAGGGCTGGTGAGTTACATGGCGATTGAGCGGTTTCTCGGCTCGGTGGAAATCGGGCATGTCACCTGGTCGCGCAAAATGAAGGGCACGCGTTTGGGTACCGAGGCGGTGTGGCTGCTGCTGAAAAATGCCTTTGAGCATAAGTACCGTCGACTGGAATGGAAATGCGATTCAATGAACATTGCCTCGCGCAATGCGGCGGAGCGGCTGGGTTTTGTCTGGGAAGGTCGCCTGCGTCAGAAACTTGTGCGCAAAGGGCGTAACCGCGACAGCGATATGCTCTCCATTATTGATGGCGAATGGCCGCAAAGAAACGCGGAGCTGTGCGCATGGCTGGCTTCGGAGAATTTTGACGCAGAAGGGCGGCAGATTCAGCGGCTTGAGGCATTTAGGTTATAAGTCTTGTATGTAGGGTACAGCTGGAATGGATAATTACTCTGAGGAAATGGCAATTTCAATCAGGTTGTTTTCTCCGGACTGGACACCCATGGCGTGACCAGGACCGCTGGCGGTATGCAAATTGATAAAGCCCGTTTTGCCGAGGCTTTGGCATAGCCGTCGGCAATGGCAACCACGCTGCTCTTCTGGAGTGCCAAATATATTTTCTACGTCTTCTCTTTCCAGAAGTTCAAGGAAAATATCGGCACCCGTCCGCATATTTCAATCTGATATAGACGTTAATGATTTAATCATGATGACACCTCATTTAGCGTTATTTAAGGCATGCTAAAATTCTTCCTGCGTCGGACGAACCACAATTTCATTAATATCAACGTCGCCAGGCTGTTCAATGGCAAATAAAACGGCTCGGGCAATGGCGTCAGCCGGAATAGCCTGCTTATAGAATTCGTGCAAAAACGCCAGGCTGTCTTTATCAGAACTGCCGAACTGCAGTTCGCTTTCGACGGCGCCGGGGGAAATAAGCGTCGTGCGGATGGTTTTCCCCGCCTCCTGACGTAACCCTTCGCTCAGGGCGCGAACGGCAAATTTAGTGGCACTGTAAACGACGCCACCGGGGGCAAGCACTTTGATACCCGCGACGGAAGCCACGTTAATAAAGTGTCCGCTGCCCTGACGCTGGAACACCGGTAACGCCGCGGCGATGCCGTACAGTACGCCCTTCAGGTTAGTATCAATCATCTTGTCCCACTCATCGGTTTTGCGCTCGCTGATGGGGGCTATCGCCATGTAACCGGCGTTATTGATCAATACGTCCACGCGCTGGTAGGCCGTCATAGCGGCGTCGATCGCGGCCTGAACCTCTTCCTGACGGGTGACATCGGCCTTCACGGCAATCGCCTTGCCGCCCTGCTGGATAATCTGATCCACCAGGGCATTAATTCTGTCGAGGCGGCGCGCCACCAGCACCAGCGAAAAGGCCTTGTTCGCTAAATACAGGGCAATGGCCTGACCGATGCCGCTGCTGGCGCCGGTGATAACGACAACGTTGTTTGCACTGTTATTCATGATCTTATCTCGCTGTTGAGTAATGCAAAAAATAAAAGGCAGGGAGGTGTTAATGAATAATGACAAATTCATTAACGCGGATTTTTGATATATTGTGTATCGGAAATAAAATGATGGCTGTTTAAAACTTAATGGAGTGTGGAAGATTCTGTCAATATCATATTTTTAATATTTAAACGGATTGCATGCCTAATGTTTATTTCTTATATGTAAGCGAGAATAGTATAAAAAGAAATGGGGTGACGCTGGAGGCCCTGCGAACAAGGCCTAAGGATTAGATTTTGCCACTATAAAGCACCGGGCCTGTCGGCAGGCCAGTGGGTGAGCCGCCTTCTGGTTCAAGGCTTATCGCTATCGTGGCGCCAGGAGGAAGCGTTATGTTCCTGAGGGTCATCTTCGTCGGTATGTTGCTATGCAGCAATCCCAGCGAGACAGGGTTCTGTCCGGTCGGGATCAGCCACAACTGCAGGCTGCGCTGCGCCGGGACGGCGGCAGGTCCGAGAGGAGCAATACTCAGCTGCTGACGGCGGCTGTCCGCACTCACTACCCACTGCCCGCGCTGTTGGGCATCGTTGAGCACAATCAGCGGTGCGAGCGCTGGCGTGCGGGTGGAGTACCACGTCACGACGCTAAAGGCGGCAAGGCCGGCGGCCACCATCCAGCCGAGGTAAGGTCGCCAGTTGCGCACCGGCCGGTTGGGCGGCAGTTCGAGGGCAATTTTTTTCCACACCGACTCAGGAGGCGTGATGGGGACGAGGTGGCTATCGAGCGTGCTGAACATCTCCTGCCAGTACGCTACGCGCGCAGCCAGCGCTGGTTCCGCGGCAAGCCTTTTCTGGAACTGAAGCCGCGCGCCTCCCCGCAGGGTGCCGAGGGCATATTCTGCTGCCAGCATGTCGTCGCGTTTTTCTGCGTCATTCATAGCCCCACACACTCCCGAAGATGATCCATTGCGCGACGTATCCAGCTTTTCACTGAGCCTACGGGCTGCTGGAGCCAGTCGGCAATATCGCTGTGAGACATCCCCTGATAGTAGGCGAGCGTAATGCTCTGGCGCTGCTCGCTACTCAAATGTTCGAGACAATGCCTGAGCCGTTCTGCCTGCACATCGTCGTGCCAGTTGTTCTGCTCGTCATTCTCGCTCGGCAGAAGCGCGTCGGTATACGGCGTCTCGCGGTCGGCTGCCCGGGTTTGCCCGCAACGCAGCCAGTCAATACAGCGGTTGCGAACAATATGCGTAAGCCAGGTCATCGGGGAACTGAGGGCGGCGTTATAGGTTTCGGCTTTACTCCAGACCGTGAGAAAACAGTCGTGAAGGATCTCTTCTGCCCATGCCCGGTCACGCAACATGCGCAGCGCGACGGCAAACAGATGCGGCGAGGTGAGTCGGTAGAGTTGTTCAAATGCACGGCGATCGCCTTTCGCGACCGCCTGCATTAATTTCTGCTGCTGTTCAGCCAGCGCGTTATCCATGTTTTTCCCGAAAGGCAACGGCACACTTCCGAAGTATAGACAACTACTTAGGCATCAGAACGGTATCAATGACATCGATAACGCCATTTTTTTGATGAACGTCGTAGGTGCTGATGTTTGCCACATTGCCCTGACCATCCTTAAGCTGAATATTGTGCAGGCCGTTGCTCATGATCCACAGCGGCTGACCGTTAACGGTTTTCAGCTCCGCGCGACCACCACCCTGTTTAATTTTCTGCTCCAGCGCTTTCATATCGTAATTACCGGCAACCACGTGATAGGTCAGGATGCTGGTTAGCAGTGCTTTGTTTTCGGGTTTGACCAGGTTATCGACCGTGCCAGCGGGCAATTTTGCAAACGCCGCATTGGTCGGCGCAAATACGGTGAACGGTCCTTTGCTCTGCAGCGTATCCACCAGTCCGGCAGCTTTGACAGCGGCCACCAGAGTCGTGTGATCTTTCGAGTTCACGGCGTTTTCAACAATATTTTTGCTCGGGAACATTGCCGCTCCGCCCACCATCACGGTGTCAGACGTCATGGCTGCTGATGCGCCTGCACAGAAGAGTAAAGCGCTGGTTACGAATGCAACACGGGTTAGCTTTTTCATCATCATTCCTCGGATTGGGGAGCAAAGGGGTTGCTCACATACCCATATACGAAGGCAGGGTGGAAACTGGATGCAGGGAAATGAAAATAAATTTAGGAGACGTTTATACCCTCTCCCCACAGGGGAGAGGGTAAGGGTGAGGGGGCACCCTCAGCGGCGAACCGGCGCCCCGTTCGCGACATAATACGCGGCCGTGCTCTTCGCCAGCGGTTCGCGCCCGCGAATGGCGTCTGCAATCTTCTCGCCAATCATGATGGTGGTGGCGTTCAGGTTACCGGTGATGATCTGCGGCATGATCGACGCATCCACCACGCGCAGCCCTTCCAGCCCGTGAACGCGGCCTTCGCCGTCGACAACCGCCATCTCGTCATAGCCCATCTTACAGGTACCGCACGGGTGGAAGGCGGTTTCGGCGTGGTTGCGCACGAACTCGTCCAGCTGTTCGTCGGTCTGGCACTCGACGCCCGGGCTGATCTCGCGACCGCGGTACTTGTCCAGCGCAGGCTGGTGCATGATCTCGCGGGTGATACGGATCGCGTCGCGGAACTCCTGCCAGTCCTGCTCGTGGGACATATAGTTGAACAGGATCGCCGGATGCTGATGCGGATCGCGCGACTTGATGCGCACGTGGCCGCGGCTCGGCGAGCGCATGGAGCCGACGTGGCACTGGAAGCCGTGCTCTTTTACCGCATTCGAACCGTTGTAGTTAATCGCCACCGGCAGGAAGTGGTACTGAATGTTCGGCCACGCGAACTCCTCGCGGCTGCGGATAAACCCGCCCGCTTCGAAGTGGTTGCTCGCCCCCACGCCGGTGCCGCCAAACAGCCATTCAGCGCCAATCTTCGGCTGGTTCCACCACTGCAGGGCAGGGTAGAGGGAGACCGGCTCTTTGCATTCGTACTGGAGGTACATCTCCAGGTGATCCTGCAGGTTTTCGCCCACGCCGGGCAGGTCGTGCACCAGCGGGATATCGAACTGCTTCAGCAGCTCCGCGCTGCCCACGCCGGAACGCTGGAGGATCTGCGGGGAGGCAATGGCGCCTGCGCTCAGCAGCACCTCTTTGTTCGCCGTCGCTTTCGACGGAATCGTGCTTTCGCCTTCCAGCCACTCGACGCCCACCGCGCGCTTGCCTTCAAAGAGGATGCGGTCGGTCATGGCGTGGGTACGGATGGTCAGGTTCGGGCGTTGCTTTGCCTGGTCCAGATAGCCGCGCGCGGTGCTGGCGCGTCGGCCCTTCGGCGTGACCGTGCGGTCCATCGGGCCGAAGCCTTCCTGCTGATAGCCGTTGAGATCGTCCGTGCGCGGGTAGCCCGCCTGCACGCCCGCTTCCACCATCGCCTCAAACAGCGGGTTCACGCCCGGTTTGGAGGTGGTAACGCTCACCGGACCGTCGCCGCCGTGGTAGTCGTTCGGGCCCACGTCGCGCGTCTCTGCCTTGCGGTAGTACGGCAGGCAGTTGAGATAGCTCCAGTGCTCCAGACCCGGCTCTTTCGCCCAGTGGTCGAGATCCATCGCGTTACCGCGGATGTAGCACATGCCGTTGATCAGCGACGAACCGCCCAGCCCTTTACCGCGCCCGCACTCCATGCGGCGGTTGTTCATAAACGGCTCTGGCTCGGTTTCATACGCCCAGTTGTAGCGCTTGCCCTGCAGCGGGAACGCCAGCGCGGCAGGCATCTGGGTGCGGGAGTCAAAGCGGTAATCCGGTCCGCCCGCCTCAAGCAGCAGCACGGTGGTATTCGGATCTTCAGTCAGTCGTGTTGCCAGTACGTTGCCGGCAGAGCCGGCGCCGATAATGATGTAGTCAAATTGCAAATAAACCTCCCGGTTAAAATATGGACTGGAATTTACCCATCTCAACCTGGATGGACTTCACCTGGGTATAGCTCTGGAGCGTCATCACCCCGTTCTCGCGGCCAATGCCGGAGTGTTTATAGCCGCCGACCGGCATCTCCGCAGCGGATTCACCCCAGGTGTTGATCCAGCAGATGCCCGCTTCGAGCTGATGAATCGCGCCGTGGGCGCGGTTCAGATCGGCGGTGACGATGCCCGCCGCCAGGCCGTAGTCGGTGTCGTTGGCGCGACGAATGGCTTCTTCGTCAGTGTGATAGGTGAGAATGGACATCACCGGCCCGAAGATCTCCTCGCGCACGATGGTCATCTCGTCGGTGCAGTCGGTGAACACGGTCGGGGCCACCCACGCGCCGTTATCAAACCCTTCGCCCTTCAGCACGTCGCCGCCGCACAGCACGCGCGCGCCTTCTTCTTTACCTTTGGCGATGTAACGCAGCACGCTGTCGCGGTGCGGGAAGCTGACCATCGGGCCAAAGTTGGTTTTCACATCGAACAGATCGCCCGCGCGGATGCGGCCCACGCGCTCAACGATTTTCTGCTCAAACGCGGCCTTAAATTTCGCGGGCACGAACACGCGGGTGCCGTTGGTGCAGACCTGACCGGAGCTGAAGAAGTTGGCCATCATGGCGATGTCTGCCGCCAGATCCAGATCCGCATCGTCGAAAACAATCAGCGGCGATTTGCCGCCCAGCTCCATCGTCACCTCTTTCAGGGACGAGGCCGCCGAGTTGGCCATCACCTTTTTGCCGCTGGCAACGCCGCCGGTAAAGGAGACCTTCGCGATGCCCGGATGCTCGGTCAGGTACTGGCCGGTCTCCGCGCCTACGCCTGGCAGGACGTTAAACACGCCGTCCGGCAGACCCGCTTCGGTATAGATTTCGGCAAGCTTGAGGGCGGTGAGCGGCGTCACTTCGCTCGGCTTGAAGATCATCGCGTTGCCCGCCGCCAGCGCTGGGGCCGATTTCCACAGGGCGATCTGGATCGGGTAGTTCCACGCGCCGATGCCCGCCACCACGCCCAGTGGCTCGCGGCGGGTGTAGACGAATGAGGTGTCGCGCAGCGGGATCTGGCTGCCTTCCAGCGCCGGGATCAGCCCTGCGTAATACTCCAGCACGTCCGCGCCGGTGACGATGTCCACTGTCGAGGTTTCGGAATACGCTTTACCGGTATCGAGGGTTTCCAGCTTCGCCAGCGCGTCGTTACACTCGCGCAGGATATCCACGGCGCGACGCAGGATGCGTGAGCGCTCCATGGCGGTCATCGCCGCCCAGATTTTTTGCCCGCGTGTTGCGCTTTCCACGGCGCGGTCGACGTCTTCACGCCCGGCGGCCTGAACGCTCGCCAGGACTTCACCGTTGGCCGGGTTGATGGTCTCGAAGGTGCGACCGCTGGTGGCGGGTGTATAACCACCATTGATATAAAGCTGCTGTTCTGCCATTCGGGACATACTTTCTCCTCGGTTATTCGGTCGGTAAATGCTGGCTGATAAAGTGGCTGGTGAGCGACTGGGCCAGCGTTTTATCCAGCGGTTTGCCGCTCAGTGCGGCACGCAGCCAAAGCCCGTCGATCAGTGCCGCCAGCCCGTAGCCCGCTTCCTGCGCCTGCTCGCGCGTCAGTTCGCGGCGGAACTCGTACACCAGGTTCGACAGCAGGCGGCGGCTGCTGACCTGCTGCAGACGGTAGAGCATCGGCTGGTGCATGCTGCTCGCCCAGAAGGCCAGCCAGGCTTTCATTGCCGCGCTGCTGATCTGGGTTTCATCAAAATTGCCGCCGACAATCGCCTGTAATCGCTGCTCCGCGCTGCCGTCCGGCAGGGCGTGCAAGCGGCTTAATACCGCATCGCGCAACTGCCCGGTGATGTCGCGCATGGTCGCTTCCAGCAGACCGTTTTTGTCTTTGAAATAGTGACTGATGATCCCCGTGGAAACGCCCGCCCGACGGGCGATCTGTGCGATGGTTGCGTCGTGCATTCCCACTTCATTTATTGCTTCCAGCGTGGCGTTAATAAGCTGCCTGCGCCGGATCGGCTGCATCCCCACTTTGGGCATTGTTGCCACTCCATTCATCAGCGTTGGTAATACATTAAAGCGGTTTTTGATTGGACGTTCAATATAAAATGTGTCTTAATTGTTGCTGATTTGGATTTTAATAGTTACAAAAACAGTGGGGATACTGGATGACAGACCTTTCACAAGACAGAGAAAAAGACAAAATCAACCCGGTCGTTTTTTATACTTCCGCCGGGCTGATTTTGTTGTTTTCCCTGACGACGATCTTCTTTCGTGATTTTTCCGCCGAGTGGATTGGGCGCACCCTGAACTGGGTGTCGAAGACCTTTGGCTGGTACTATCTGCTGGCGGCGACGCTCTATATTGTCTTCGTGGTCTGCATCGCCTGCTCGCGCTTCGGTTCGGTGAAGCTTGGGCCAGAGCAGTCCAAGCCCGAGTTCAGTTTGCTGAGCTGGGCCGCAATGTTGTTTGCTGCGGGTATCGGCATCGACCTGATGTTCTTCTCCGTGGCTGAACCGGTCACGCAGTATATGCAGCCGCCGGAAGGGGCAGGGCAGACGATGGAGGCCGCGCGCCAGGCGATGGTCTGGACGCTGTTCCACTACGGCCTGACGGGCTGGTCGATGTACGCCCTGATGGGGATGGCGCTCGGATACTTTAGCTACCGTTATAATTTGCCCCTCACTATCCGCTCTGCGCTGTACCCGATTTTTGGCAAAAAAATTAACGGGCCGATTGGTCACACCGTTGATATCGCAGCGGTGATTGGCACCATCTTCGGCATCGCGACCACGCTCGGTATCGGCGTGGTGCAGCTCAACTACGGGCTAAGCGTGCTGTTTGATATTCCGGATTCAATGGCGGCGAAAGCGGCGCTGATTGCGCTCTCCGTGATTATCGCCACCATCTCGGTGACCTCCGGCGTGGACAAGGGCATCCGCGTGCTCTCCGAACTGAACGTCGCGCTGGCGCTGGGCCTGATCCTGTTTGTGCTGTTTATGGGGGACACCTCGTTCCTGCTCAACGCGCTGGTGCTGAACGTGGGCGACTACGTGAACCGCTTTATGGGGATGACGCTCAATAGCTTCGCCTTCGACCGTCCGGTGGAGTGGATGAATAACTGGACGCTGTTCTTCTGGGCGTGGTGGGTTGCGTGGTCGCCGTTTGTCGGCCTGTTCCTGGCGCGAATTTCGCGCGGGCGCACCATTCGCCAGTTCGTGATGGGCACGCTGATTATCCCGTTCACCTTTACCCTGCTGTGGCTGTCGATTTTCGGCAACAGCGCGCTGCACGAGATCATCCACGGCAATGCGGGTTTTGCTCAGGAAGCGATGGCGCACCCGGAGCGCGGCTTCTACAGCCTGCTGGCGCAGTACCCGGCGTTCACCTTTAGCGCCTCCGTGGCGACCATCACCGGGCTGCTGTTCTACGTCACCTCAGCGGACTCCGGCGCGCTGGTGCTGGGCAACTTCACCTCGAAGCTGAAGGACATCAACAGCGACGCGCCGAACTGGCTGCGCATCTTCTGGTCGGTCGCCATCGGTCTTCTGACGCTCGGTATGCTGATGACCAACGGTATTTCGGCGCTGCAGAACACGACGGTGATCATGGGCCTGCCGTTTAGCTTCGTCATCTTCTTCGTGATGGCTGGGCTGTATAAATCGCTCAAAGTGGAAGACTACCGCCGCGTCAGCGCCAGCCGTGATACCGCGCCGCGTCCGATGGGCGCGCAGGACAGGCTGAGCTGGAAAAAGCGCTTGTCGCGCCTGATGAACTACCCGGGCACGCGCTACACCAAACAGATGATGGAGACGGTCTGCTTCCCGGCGATGGAGGAAGTCGCACAGGAGTTGCGCCTGCGGGGTGCCTACGTGGAGCTGAAAAATCTGCCGCCGGATGAAGGCGAAAATCTGGGGCACCTGGATCTGCTGGTGCACATGGGCGACGAGCAAAACTTCGTCTACCAGATCTGGCCGCAGCAGTATTCCGTGCCCGGGTTTACCTACCGGGCGCGCAGCGGGAAGTCGACCTATTACCGGCTGGAGACCTTCCTGCTGGAAGGTAGCCAGGGGAACGACCTGATGGACTACAGCAAGGAGCAGGTGATTACGGACATTCTGGACCAGTACGAACGCCACCTGAACTTTATCCATCTGCACAGGGAAGCGCCGGGGAATAGCGTGATGTTCCCGGATACCTGATTTCCTTCAAACGTCTTCCGATGATCTACGGGCAAGGTTGTTAGCAAACCTTGCCCTTTTTTTTGCCTGCATGAAGCCGCGACCATTATTGTTAATTTGCGACGAGAAAATTGATCTGGGAACGGTTAATAACTCAAGTTATTGATTTTATTTATTTAACTGCGAGTTTTGGAACTGCCTGGACTGTTTTTAATGTAAAGAATGTTCAGTGTTTGTCAGTTTTCACTTGGGAAAATCGTAAAAGATGTCACGAAAAATCCTAGGGAAGGTGCGAATAAGCAGGTCATTTCTTCCCAAGCTGACTCGCTGATTAAAATTTCGCGGAT